>DATFKV010000001.1:0-2331 GCA_035268465.1 Cryomorphaceae bacterium
AATGTTTAAGTCGCCGAGCATGGCAAAACTAGCTGTAACACCTCCTGTGGTAGGGTCTGTCAGTAAAGAGATATAAGGAAGTTTTGCTTCGCTGAGCAACGTTAGTTTTGCCGAGGTCTTTGCCATTTGCATAAGCGAAAAACCTGCCTCCATCATCCGTGCACCACCCGATTTTGAAATCAAAAGAAACGGACAATTTTTTTCAATGGCCTTGTCAATTGCTTTGGATATTTTCTCACCCACTACCGAGCCCATAGAGCCTCCGATAAAAGCAAAATCCATGCAGGCTACCACCAGATCTTTTCCATCCGATTTTCCAAAGGCCGTGCGAATGGCGTCTTTCAAGCCCGTCTTTTTCTGTCCTGCTTTGATTCTGTCGGGATATTTTTTCGTGTCTTGAAATTTCAGCGGATCCGCCGAAGACATGCTTCGATTGAATTCCGTGAACTTTCCTCCGTCGAAAAGCAATGAAAAATACTCTGCGCTTCCAATGCGGTCGTGATGATCGCAATTGCTGCACACCCAAGTATTTTCGATGTGCTCATCCATGCTTACCACCGTGCTGCACTTGGGGCATTTGTACCACAGACCTTCCGGGGTTTCCTTCTTGTCCTTGGTTGACGTCGTAATGCCTTCTTTGATTCTTTTAAACCAACCCATGTTGTTGCAATCTTAAGTGCAAAACTATAAAAAACTAGTTCGCGAAATATTAAAATGGATAGCCGATACCAATATTGAGATTCCATTGCCATTGGTAGTACGAGAGCGTCGGCAAATCGTTTTCGGCTGCATTCAAGTCATCAATGTAAGCGTTGTATTTATCTTTTGACTGGAAGAGCCACCTTTCACCCGGATCCAGAGAGGGGTCCTTGACCTGAAGTCCTAAGTCCAATCGGATAAGGAAGAAGTCAAAATTGAATCTGGTTCCTGCTCCGGCACCCACGGCTATTTCACTGAGAAATCGATCAAACTCGAATAGAGCACCGGGACGCTCAGTTTCATTTCCCATAATCCAAATATTACCTGCATCCACAAAGAAGGCCCCTTCCAAAATGTCTGTAATGTCAAAGCGGTATTCAATATTTGCTTCAATCAAAATATCTCCGATTTTGTCAAAATTTTGGACCGGATCGCGAAAGCTTCCGGGTCCCAATGTTCTTGCTTGCCAGGCTCGTATGCCATTGGCTCCACCGGCAAAAAAGCTCTTTTCGAATGGCAATACATCCAAGTTTTGCAGCGGTATGCCCACACCCGCCGACACGCGGTAAGCCGTGCTCATTTTCTCATTCGGAATATTGTAGTACCTGAAATCCTGAATTGTTTTCAGGTATTGAGCAAATTGAATACCTAAAGCTTCGTATCCCCCGTTTTCATTTTTCTCAGCGTCGGAAAGCCCATATAATCCGCGTAGGATGGATCCGGCAGACTCGATTTCTGCCCGGTAAAAATAAAGGTTTCGCTTTGGATTTTCCCGGCGCTGGGTGTTGAGAATAAATGCCACTCTCGTGCTCTGAATAAAATGGTCTTGAAAACTATTGGTCAGAAAGGGATCATTGATTTCATCCAAACGCTCGTCGAAAGCAGCGGATCGATCGATTTTAATCAGGCTCAGTTCCAAGGGGCTAATTTGCCATTCCTTGGTTACCGTTTCATTCCATCGATAAACGATTGAACCAAATGATCTCGTTCGTTCGTAATCAGGCCTCCTTTGATAGGAGAGGTTGGTGATTAGCGAGGTTCTCGGATTGGCTGATTTGGCAAACCTGTCGGTGCTAAACGGAAGCAAAAACCTAGGGAATGTGAGTGAAATCTGTGGTCCAAATTCAAGAGTATTGAAGGCAAGACCCTGCCCTACATCGTTGTTCGTGCCTGACTCCGTCAGTAATTGCTGCGCCTCCAACCCGCCACTTATCTCCAGACCCAAAACTTCTGCCCCACCGAAAATATTCCGGTTTCGGTACCCCACAGTACCCGAAACCCCTAAGAATCCACCTTGATTCGTGCCATTCCATTCCAGAGAGAAATTCTGTTTGGGAGCAGGCGCTAAACCGATATTTACATCCAGCAAACGGTTTTCTACATCTTCACTTACGGGCTTGAACTCAATGGTAGCCGCCCTTACGATGGGAAGAGTGCTTAAGCGGCGATATGTTCTTGTGACCTTATCCAATTCATAATATTCATATTGGTCAAAGAGAATGTTCTGGGCTATGACTTTCGGCTTGACCTGTAGTTGTTGTTGATCAATGATGCGGTAGTTGCGCAACATCAATGTGTCCGATGAAAAGACTTCCTGCCCCCTGAGAAAAGGCCGATCAATCACGCTGATTT
>DATFKV010000002.1:0-2031 GCA_035268465.1 Cryomorphaceae bacterium
ATGTATTGGTCGCCCATGCTATTTGAAATCACCGAGGTAGACGATGACTATACGCCTACCATCAACGGTGGCATTGAGCTTCATATCGGAGAAAGCAAAGAACGTTTAGACAGGGCCCTCAATGCCTTAATCACTGAAGGCATTGAGTTTGACGAAGAGATCCTTCTGCGCACCGCCAAAGGACGGGAACGATGGAGCAGGGCCATTGGCAAAAGCCAAACGGTAAATGGCAAGCGCACCAGAATATACGGAAGTTATCAAGACATCCACGAGCAGAAGGTTGCCGAGCTGGAGTTAAAGAAAAGTTTGAAGGCTTTGAGAGATTACAAGTATTCATTGGATCAATCGGCCATCATCGCTTTTACGGATCAAGACGGCGTCATTACTTCGGCCAACGATAATTTTTGTAAAATATCGGGATACAGCAGAGAGGAGCTCATTGGCAATACCCATCAACTTATCAATGCCGGACATCATCCTGCCACATTCTTTAGCGACTTATGGAAAACCATCACATCGGGCAAAGTATGGCGCGGTGAAATAAAAAACAAGACCAAAGAAGGAACATACTACTGGGTAGATACGACCATCGTACCCTTCTTGGATGAAAAAGAAAGACCTACGCAATACCTCGCCATTCGCTTTGATGTTACCGAGCGTAAAATAGCCGAAGAAGAAAGAAATAGTTTGCAGACCACCATCGAAAACAGCCTGAACGAAATTTACACCTTCGATGCGGAGACGCTGCGGTTTAATTATGCCAACAAAGGAGCGCTGGAGAATCTGGGCTATACCCTGCAAGAGTTAAGAGAATTTACCCCCATTGAGATTAAACCACTCTATACACTTCTTTCATTTAAGAAGCTGGTGGCTCCGCTGGTCAACAATGAAAAAGGGAAAATCATATTTTTCACTGATCACAAGCGCAAAGACGGCAGCATCTACCCGGTAGAAGTGCATTTGCAATTGGTCACAGAGGGAAACAGCAAGCGATTTCTGGCGGTAGTGCTGGATATCACGGAGCGCAAAGAAGCAGACAACTACCTGCTGCAGGCCAACGAGCGATTTGAAAAAGTAACCGAAGCGACCAATGATGCCATTTGGGATTGGAATATAGCCGAAAAGCGATTTTACCGCTCCAAGGCTATTGAGCGATTTTTTGGCAAAAAAGCGTCACAGCTCTTTACCGAGGACGACTTTTGGAAAGATGCCTTTCACCCCGATGATCTTCCTAAAATCCAAAAAAGCCTCAAAGCAGCATTGGATGATCCTTCCAATTATCATTGGAAAGAGGAATACAGATTATTCAATGATCAAGGCGAAATGCTCTATGTCATCGATCGCGGAGTCATTGTAAGAGATCAGGAGGGAGAGGCCATACGCATGGTAGGAGCGATGACGGACATTACCCAGCAGCGAAAATCAGAAGAAGAAAACAGATTCAAAGCCAATCTACTGAGTATGATCGGGCAGGCAGCCGTGGCCACCGATGTAAATCGCACGGTCAATTACTGGAACAAAGCCGCTGAGACCATTTACGGATGGACGGCCGAAGAAGCCATCGGAAAGCCTGTTGACATGTTGACCCCTGTCGATGTAGATCAGGAACAGGTAGAAGGTATTTTGGCGCAACTTGATAAAGGCTTGACATGGACGGGAGAGTTTGAAGTGAAGAAAAAGGACGGAACCCGTTTTCCGGTCAGGGTTTCCAATTCACCCATTTACGATGAGAACAATTCCTTATCCGGTATAATCGGAATTTCGACAGACATTACGGAGGAGGTGCAAAATGCGGAGTTGCTGAAACGGTACACCCGCGACCTGGAGCGATCGAACGAAGAGCTGGAGCAGTTTGCTTTTGTAGCTTCTCATGATTTGCAGGAACCGTTGAGAATGATATCGAGCTTTATGAATCTGCTGGAGCGAAAGTATGAGGACAAGCTCGACGAAAAAGCCCTGCAGTACATCCATTTTGCGACAGACGGAGCCAAAAGAATGAAGCAAATCATTCTCGACCTGTTGGATTACTCG
>DATFKV010000003.1:0-16809 GCA_035268465.1 Cryomorphaceae bacterium
TTGAAATAGACGAAATAGTATCTAGTAAAGAAGGTACGGGAAGTGGAAATCCCAAGGATGGCTCAGCCACGGCGGCGAAGGTTTACGAAATAGGCGATATATTCTACGATTATGACAAAGCCAATATTAGCCCCAGTGCACAACCCGCCTTGGATAAATTGGCTAAACTCTTGAAGGATAACCCCGAAGTAAAGATCGAAATTCATTCTCACGCTGACGCCAGAGGTGGTGATTCTTACAACCTGAATTTATCTAACAGACGCGCTCAATCTGTAGTCGACTATTTAGTGCGGAAAGGAGTGTCCAAGGCAAACCTGGGAAGCAAAGGATTTGGTGAGAGCCAACCTGTAAATAAATGTATAGATGGTGTAGAGTGTAGTGAAGCAGAACACCAAGAAAATCGACGAAGTGAATTTATTGTGGTCGAGAAGAAAGAAAGTTAAAGTTCTAATACTGTAAAATAGAAGGGTCGCTTATGGCGACCCTTTTTTTATGCTTTGACCATATTTGCTTCGTATTCTTCTCTGGTGGCCTGATCGAACGGAATTCCTTTCAACTTGCTATCGATCCAGATAATGAAATTAAAATAGTCTAGAATAATCTCATCATTTTGACGGCTGAGCTGTTCTGATAATTCATCTCTGAATTCCTGAAAGATTTCGCCCAAATCAGAGTTTTGTGTACCACGAACCAATCGCTTCATATAATTAAGGATGACCACTTCGAGTTCATGATCTCGTTGACGCTTGCTAAGATATCGAGTGGTAGACTTAATGATGTATTCGAGTAAATCGTAATTGCCCAGTTCAAAGTGAACAACTAAATTGAACAGTCTGGCATAGCTGTACAGATCTTGTCTCAAGTTGGGCTCGTTGTCGTTTAAAACGCGATTGAGCCACTGTAAGGATTCTTTATAACGTCCAGCCCCAAAGTAAACCGTAGCAATCGTATTTAGAAAGAGGAGTTCCTGCTCCTTATTCATTTTACCTTCATTGACCTCCAAACCATTTACGATAATATCTACGTTGTCAATGGCTTTTTGATATTCGCCCTTTTTCTCATAGATACGCATCTCCGCCAGATAGGTAGATTTGAAAACTCGCAAGGCAATATCCTCAGAAGAGAAGGCGGCCTTTTTAGAAACTTTGCGCATCATTCGGATCATATCCAAAGCTTCATCTATTCTTCCCGTATCGATCTGAATCCTGAGCAGATTGCTCAAGGTAAGGATATACCTTTTGGGAAGGTCATCCCGCACCAACGGTCTGCTATCCAAAATTTCTTTGACGCGCATAAACTTAATGTAGGCCGACTCCTTATCCACATTTGCCGTAGCGCAAAAGCCCTGTATGTAGTAACAAATAGTGGCCGCCCTGTAGCTCAAAGCAGTATTCCTGCCAATAATTAAAGGATGATGAGATATCTCCTCGACCAACGCTCGGTCTTTATCACTCCGCACATATCCCCCGCTTCTGAATACATAATTGATCTTACTATACAAGACATGATAGGCAGCCAGGTTTCTCAGTTTTTCAATAACCTCTTGTTCCTCTTTGATCAGACCGTCCAAATCGGTGGTAAACTCTCCTGCTTCGTAAGCTTCTTCCAGCAGGAGTTTCTCCCAACTCAAAAGTTCAAACCAGTAATAGAACTTCTCTCTTTCGATTGCAATTTTCTTCGCCCGAGCCAAAAACTTATTGCATTCTTTAAAAAGGGCCTTTCGGTACAGAATCTCGATATTCTTAATCTCCTGCTTGAGTATACTGCTTACGGAATTATCCGAATGGTAAGACCTCAAGCTTTTTAAAATCAGTTTATAAAGATGGTTTTTCTCAGAAGGGAAGTGCTTTATAAAAGTCTCATTCTTGAATTGTTCTTTGATCGCATCTTCATCGTAAGATTTTTGGCGATCGATCACATCAAATATTTTCAAGTAATTCTTTTCTCCGGACTGGAGGGAAGAAGACAGTTTGAAAAACCTTTTCTCCGATTTGGTAAGTGATTTTACGAGGTCGAATAATTCAGTAGATGGCTTCATGGGAATACAATGTTTTTAGCAATTAAACTCTGCAATCGCAATTAATACAAAACAATTTGAACTTCCCCTACCAAAATCAGGATTTAAGAATCCAAGAAAGGAGTGCGAATAAAAAAAGCCCGCTGCACAGCGGGCTTTCATGATCATTGTAACACTGAAAATATTTACTTCAAGAATTTAAATTCCTTCCCGGGAAAATAAGCCATTTTGCCCAGCTCTTCTTCTATGCGTAGGAGTTGGTTGTATTTGGCTATACGGTCACTTCTTGAAGCACTACCTGTCTTTATTTGTCCCGTATTGAGTGCAACAGCCAAATCGGCAATCGTCGTATCCTCCGTTTCGCCGGAGCGATGGCTCATCACAGAAGTATAGCTATTCACCTTTGCGAGATTAACTGCATCAATCGTTTCTGTCAGGCTACCAATTTGATTAACCTTGATCAAAATGGAGTTTGCTATTCCTTCATCGATTCCGCGTTGAAGTCTGGTAGTGTTGGTCACGAATAGATCATCACCTACTAGTTGAACCTTGTCTCCCAGTTTGTCTGTCATTTCTTTCCAACCTGTCCAGTCATCTTCATCCAACCCATCTTCAATGCTAACGATCGGGTACTTTTCGCACCAACTCGCCAACATGTCCGTCATGTCAGAAGAAGAAAGCTTTTCTCCGGAAGAAGCAAGATTATACGTTTTGCTTTCCTTATCGAAAAACTCGGAGGACGCTACATCCAAGGCAATGTAGATATCTTTTCCGGGCACATAGCCGGCTTTTTCGATTGCCTTCATTATGACTTGAAGTGCTTCTTCGTTGCTTTTAAGATCCGGTGCAAATCCACCCTCATCTCCAACGTTGGTAGACATTCCCATTTCTTTGAGCACCGACTTTAGATGATGGAATACCTCTACTCCCATTCTCAGTGCTTCCGAAAAGGTTTTACCTCCAAAAGGCATGATCATAAACTCCTGTACATCAACATTATTATCGGCATGAGAACCACCGTTGACAATATTCATCATGGGCACGGGAAGCGTATTTGCATTCACGCCTCCAATGTATCTGAAAAGGGACTGATTTGATTCTTGTGCAGCTGCTTTGGCTACAGCCAAAGAAACTCCTAAAATGGCGTTCGCACCCAAAATCGATTTATTATCCGTGCCATCGATACTGATCATGGCTCTATCAATTAGGTTCTGATCGAAAATATACGCTCCATGGAGCTCCTCATTCAAAAGGTTATTGATGTTGTGAACCGCTCTGGTCACCCCCTTTCCGAGGAATCTTTCTTTATCGTCATCTCGAAGTTCAACAGCCTCATGCACTCCAGTGGAAGCACCTGACGGAACTGCAGCTCTTCCCATGACTCCATTGTCCGTAATTACATCAACTTCTACGGTTGGGTTTCCTCTGGAATCCAGAATTTCGCGTGCTACTAATTTTGCAATGTAGGTCATTATGATTGGTTTATGTGGTAAGGGTTTTCTTTGATTCTTTGATTCGATTTACAAAATCTTTAAATAGGTAACGGGAATCGTGCGGTCCTGCGGAGGCCTCGGGATGATACTGAACACTGAATACCGGTTTCGATTTTAATGCCAGCCCTGCGATGGTATTGTCATTCAGGTGGACGTGCGTTACCTCCATATCATCCATCGCTTCGATGGATTCCCGATTTACGACAAAGCCATGATTCTGGGATGTAATTTCCGACTTACCGGTCTTGAGGTTTTTTATCGGATGATTAATCCCTCGGTGTCCGTTAAACATTTTTTCAGTCTTTACCCCTTGGCTCAATGCAATGACTTGATGACCGAGACATATTCCGAAAACAGGTTTTTCCACTTCAACAATGGCATTCACCAATTCTATGGAGTCTTTCATCGCGGCAGGATCGCCGGGCCCATTGGAAATCATGTAGGCATCGGGACCCCAAGCTTCCATTTCTTCGAGTGTGGTGTCCATCGGGAATACTTTTAGCCGACATCCCTCATCAACCAAACATCGCAAGATATTTTTCTTCGTTCCCAAGTCCAGCACTGCGACCTTATAATCGGCGTCAGAATTGCCTAGTTCAAAAGATTCTTTGGAAGTGACTTTAGAGCTTAATTCCAAGCCTTCCATGCTCGGCACCTCCGAAAGCATCTTTTTCAATTTATCGATATCGGTTTCTTCAGAAGAAATGATTGCATTCATTGCTCCCTTGCTTCGAATATGCCTGATTAGTGATCGCGTATCCACGTCTCGGATACCGACCTTCCCGTCTCGTTCGAAATAGTCCTGCAGAGACATCTCTGCTCCTTCTCTACTGAAGTTTGCGGAAAATCGCTTGGTAACAAGGCCTGCAATTTTTATTTCATCTGACTCAACTTCATCTGCATGAGTGCCGTAATTACCTATATGAGCTGCGGCCATTACCACTATCTGCCCGTAGTAGGATGGGTCGGTAAATATCTCTTGATAGCCGGTCATTCCGGTATTAAAGGCTATCTCTCCTGTGGTGGTACCAATTTTTCCTGCGGCCAATCCGTGAAAAACCGTGCCGTCTTGGAGAAGAAGCACTGCTGGGTTATCGGGAAGTGTATTCATTTATGTTTGGATAATAAAAAAGGGATAATGCAAAGTTACATTATCCCTTTTATCGTAATAGTATATCACAAAGAATCAGTCTTTCTTGTCTTCTTCTTTGTTTTCATCTTTTTTAGCTTCGTCAGCTTTTGGCTCTTCTTTTGCCTCAGCAGCGGGAGTTTCAGTTTCCGTCTTTTTCACCTCAGGAGCAGCAGATTCGGACGCAGCTACTTCTGCCTCGGGCTTTTCAGCTTTTGGTTCGTCAACTTTAGACGTTTCTTCTGCAGCAGGAGCGGCAGTCTGAGTGTCCGTATCCTTCTTCTTGCCACCGCGACGGCTTCGACGAGTTTTTGTTTTAGAATCTTTGAGCATCAACTCATTGAAGTCCACCAATTCAATCATCGCCATTTCAGCTGAATCACCCATACGGGTACCAAGCTTGATAATTCTGGTATAGCCACCTTCTCGCTGAGCCACTTTTGGAGCAACTTCACGGAAAAGCTCTGAAACGGCGTTTTTGCTTTGAAGATTCTTAAATACTTCACGTCGATTGTGAGTAGAATCTTCTTTAGAGCGTGTGATGATAGGCTCAACAAACTTTCGCAATTCTTTGGCCTTCGCAACTGTTGTATTAATACGCTTATGCTCAATTAAAGAGCAGGCCATATTCTCCAACATTGCCTTTCTGTGGGCGGTCTTGCGGCCTAGTGCGTTATTTCTTTTGCCGTGTCTCATTGTTCTTCATATTGTCAGTTTATGGCGAACCAAAAACTGAACGTTGATTTATTACTCTTTATCTAGTTTGTATTTCGAAACGTTCATTCCGAAAGAAAGGCCTTTAGACTCGATCAAGTCTTCAAGCTCTGTCAAAGACTTCTTACCGAAATTTCTGAATTTCAACAGATCATTTTTGTTGAAAGAAACCAAGTCGCCGAGAGTCTCGATATCGGCTGCCTTCAAGCAGTTCAGTGCTCTTACCGAAAGGTCCATGTCTACCAGCTTCGTCTTGAGGAGCTGACGCATATGAAGCGATGTTTCATCAAACTCTTCAGTTTCAGACTTCTGCTCACTATCCAATGTGATTTTCTCATCTGAGAATAACATGAAGTGGTGAATCAAAATCTTGGCTGCTTCCTGAAGTGCATCTTTTGGTGTAATCGAACCATCGGTGATTACATCCATGATCAATTTTTCGTAATCCGTTTTCTGTTCTACACGGTAGTTTTCGATCGTGTAGTTCACGTTTCGGATAGGGGTAAAAATCGAATCGATAAAGATGGTTCCCATAGGAGCATTGCTCACTTTGTTCTCTTCAGACGGACGGTATCCTCTACCTTTTCCGATGCTGATTTCCATCTCCAGTTTTACCGATTTCTCTTTGGTACAGATAACGTGATCGGGATTCAACACTTGAAATGCAGTAGTAAATTTCCCTATATCGCCCGCTGTGAACGCATCACTACCGCTGATAGAAACAGTTACCTTCTCAGAATCTGTTCCCTCGATTTGGCGCTTAAAGCGAACTTGCTTGAGGTTTAACACGATTTCAGTAACATCTTCAACAACTCCCTCGATGGTTGAGAATTCGTGTTCTACACCTTCAACTTTGATTGAAGTGATAGCGAATCCTTCCAATGATGAAAGTAAAATTCGACGGAGTGCATTACCTATTGTAATCCCGTAGCCAGGCTCCAACGGACGGAATTCGAATTTTCCATCGTTGTTGTCTGATTCGATCATGATGACCTTATCGGGTTTCTGAAAATCTAAAATGGCCATGAAGGTTTTTCCTTAGTTAAGGTTATTATTTTGAATAAAGCTCGACGATAAGCTGCTCCTTGATATTTTCAGGGATCTGCTCTCTTGTCGGATGTTGCACGTAAGTTCCCTCAAGTGCATTTCTGTCAAAGTCAATCCAGTCGTATTTCTGACGTCCGGAAGAGGCAAGCGAATTACTAACGACTTCAAGAGACTTTGAACGTTCTCTCACACCTACCTTGTCACCGGGACGCAATGAGTAAGATGGAATATTAACGACCTCTCCGTTTACGGTGATATGACGGTGACTTACCATCTGTCGTGCTCCTCTCCTGGTTGGAGATACGCCCATGCGGTAAACCACATTGTCGAGTCTGGCCTCACAAAATTGTAGCAAAAGCTCACCCGTAATTCCAACTTTTCTTTGAGCTTTATCGAAAAGATTCGCAAATTGGCGCTCAAGAATACCATAAGTATACTTGGCTTTTTGCTTTTCGAGAAGCTGAACTGCGTACTCAGATTGCTTGGAGCGACGCTTGTTCGGTCCGTGAAATCCCGGAGGGTAATTTTTACGCTCTAATGCCTTGTCAGGACCGAAAATCGGTTCCTTAAAACGACGTGCTATTTTTGACTTGGGGCCTGTATATCGTGCCATATCTTAATCTGTATATTCGACTTTGATCAATTAAACTCTTCTGCGCTTTGGTGGGCGGCAGCCGTTGTGTGGTAGTGGAGTAACATCAACTATTTCCGTTACTTCTACTCCGGTATTATGGATAGAGCGGATAGCAGACTCACGTCCGGATCCCGGTCCCTTCACATATACCTTTACTTTACGAAGACCCAGATCGAATGCTACTTTAGCACATTCCTCAGCGGCCACCTGCGCAGCATAAGGAGTATTTTTCTTAGACCCTCTAAATCCTTGCTTTCCCGCCGAGGACCAGCTAATCACTTGTCCTGAAGCGTTGCACATAGAAATAATAATGTTATTGAATGTAGCTTGAATGTGAACTTCGCCCACAGCATCAATTTTTACATTCAGTTTTTTCTTTACGTTAGACTTTGCCATCGTTGTTGAGTTATCTACCGATTAATTATTTGGTAGCCTTTTTCTTATTGGCTACAGTCTTTCTTTTTCCTTTTCTCGTACGAGAATTGTTCTTGGTTCTCTGACCTCGTAAAGGAAGACCCGTACGGTGACGAATACCTCTGTAACATCCAATGTCCATCAAACGTTTAATGTTTGTTTGGACTTCAGATCGAAGCGAACCTTCAACGACATATTCATCACTGATCAACTGTCGAATCGCAGAGGTCTGCTCATCGGTCCAGTCATCGACCTTGATATTTTGGTCCACGCCTGAACGAGACAGAATCTCAACGGCCTTTGTCGAACCTATTCCGTAAATGTAAGTGAGGGATATCACACCTCTTTTGTTCTTTGGTAAATCTACACCAGCTATCCTAGCCATAATAATTCTTTTATCCTTGTCGTTGCTTGAACTTTGGGTTCTTTTTGTTGATCACATATAACCGACCCTTACGGCGTACGATCTTGCAATCTGCTGAACGCTTTTTAACACTCGCTCTTGTTTTCATGTGTTCAAAATTTATTTAAAGTGGTCACATGCAGCTCGCCGGTGAACATCCTTCTTTGTTTTAAAAAATTTCTTTCGGCTCGGTTCATCGATCCTTTATTTGTATCTGAAGGTAATTCTACCCTTACTTAAATCATATGGCGACATTTCAACTTTCACCTTATCACCCGGCAAGATTTTGATGTAGTGCATTCTCATCTTACCTGAAATATGAGCCACTATTACGTGTCCGTTTTCAAGTTCGACTTTGAACATAGCATTAGACAATGCTTCAACTATTGTTCCGTCTTGCTCGATGGATGATTGTTTCGCCATACTTTAAATTCTCTCTTATTTATCCGGCCATTCCGAAGGTTGATGCTCTACCGGCCAGTTTGCCGGTTTTCATCAATCCGTCATAATGACGCATTAGTAAGTAACTTTCAATTTGTTGTAATGTGTCTAGTATTACACCTACCATAATCAGAAGAGACGTACCTCCAAAAAATATGGAAAATGCTTGCTTCACTCCTGCTTGCAATGCAAACACAGGTAGAATAGCAATAATTCCTAAGAATATTGCTCCCGGTAAGGTAATTCTAGAAAGAACGTTGTCCAGGAAGTCTGCAGTAGACTTTCCCGGTTTTACTCCCGGCACAAATCCTCCATTTCTCTTTAGGTCATCCGCCATCTGATTAGGGTTAACCGTAATGGCCGTGTAGAAATATGTGAACGCCACAACCATAATAAAGAAGATCAGGTTGTACCAAAAGCCGGCAAAGTTAGCCAATTCTACGATAAATCCCGACTGTGAATCAGAATATTGAGCTATGTAGAGTGGAACAAACATAATAGCCTGTGCAAAGATAATCGGCATAACCCCTGCACTATTGACTTTCAGAGGGATATACTGTCTAGCGCCTTGGCTATATTCTCGACCGCCCAGCTGCTGTTTTGCAAACTGGATCGGAACTCGACGTACCGCTTGTACCAGCGCTACTGTAGCTCCTATAACAACCAGCAGAGCTACAATTTCGATCAATAACACAACTAATCCATTCCCTTCAGGTCCTGTTGCGGCAACTACTTCCTGGAAAAAAGCACTCGGCAAACCGGCGATAATTCCAATCATAATCAAAAGTGAAATACCGTTACCCACTCCTCGGTCGGTAATTCTTTCACCCAACCACATAACAAATAGTGTTCCTGTAGTTAATATGACAATTGCCGTGGCCCACCAGAAAGGAGTATCGTACAGCCTTGCCTCAGCAGGCACAGATGCCGCGATGTATCCGGGCGCTTGGAAACAAGTAATAACGATAGTGAGAAATCGCGTGTATTGATTGATTTTCTTTCTACCGCTCTCTCCTTCTTTCTGCATCTTTTGAATCGTTGGCACGGCAATACCCATCAGCTGCATAATAATCGAAGCTGAGATGTAAGGCATAATACCAAGACTAAAAATGGATGCCCGATTAAAGGCTCCACCCGTAAACAGGTTGAGCAGATCTGCCAGACCTCCACCACCTTCATTGGCCGCAGCCAAACGTGCTGCATCAATACCGGGAAGTACGATGTAGGAACCGATACGGAAAACGAGAAGTAATGCGAGAGTAGTTAAGATACGCTGACGCAACTCCTCAATACTCCAAATATTCTTAAGTGTCTGAATAAAATTCTTCATAACCAGTCGGTTCCTCTATTCTTTATAGCGTTTTGGCTTCTCCGCCTTTTCCTTCAATGGCTTCCTTTGCTGAAGCTGAAAAAGCATGTGCCGTTACTGTTACTTTGGAGTTTAATTCACCTCTACCCAAAATTTTTACGAGATCTTTCTTGGCGCAAAGGCCGTTATCAACAAAAGTCTCGGGGGTGAAGGTCTCAATTTTCTTTTCAGAGAAAAGCATTTCGATAACATCCAAGTTGATTCCTTTGTATTCAACTCTATTTGGGTTGGTAAAACCGAATTTAGGCACACGACGCTGCAATGGCATTTGCCCACCTTCGAAACCACGTTTGCGGCTGTATCCACTTCTGGATTTAGCTCCTTTGTGTCCTCGGCCAGCCGTATCGCCATAACCTGTTCCTTCACCTCTTCCAAGGCGTTTCTTATTTCGGTTTGACCCTTTGGCAGGTCTAAGATTACTTAAGTTCATCACTCAATTCTTTTTAGTTGAATTACTTCTCTTGTACAGTTACCAGGTGACTCACTTTAGCGATCATTCCCATAATCTGTGGTGTCACTTGTTTGGTAATCGGACGGTGCAATTTTTTCAATCCAAGCGCCTCCAAAGTTCTCTTTTGGTTCTTTGGCCTTCTGATTGCGCTTTTTACTTGGGTCACTATTACTTCTTTTGCCATTATCTTGTCGCTTAGCCGTTAAATACGCGCTCCATTGAAATACCGCGCTGATTTGCTACCGCTCGTGCGTCACGCATATTGGTCAGCGCGTCCAAAGTAGCTTTTACCACATTGTGTGGGTTGGAAGATCCTTGAGATTTGGCCAAAACGTCTTTGATTCCAACGCTTTCCAACACTGCACGCATAGCACCTCCTGCTATTACTCCCGTACCGTTTGAAGCGGGCTTCAAAAGAACACGAGCTCCGGCATATTTACCGTATTGGCTGTGAGGAACCGTGTCGTTTACAATAGGAACTTTTATTAAGTTCTTCTTAGCATCGTCAATTCCTTTGGCGATCGCTGTAGTTACTTCTTTGGCTTTTCCAAGGCCATGACCTACTACACCGTTTTCGTTTCCGACTACAACGATAGCTGAGAAACTAAATGTTCGACCACCTTTCGTCACCTTCGTAACACGGTTGATAGTTACGAGCTTGTCTTTTAGTTCGAGGTCGCTCGATTTAACGCGTTTTATGTTTGCTTTTGCCATGCTCTTATTAAAATTTTAGACCGCCTTCTCGGGCTGCATCTGCCAATGATTTAACTCTTCCGTGGTAGAGGTATCCGTTTCTGTCAAAAACCACCTCTGTGATCCCTGCTGCGGATGCTTTTTCAGCTACATCCTTTCCCACGATAGCTGCTTGCTCGATCTTGGGAACCTTCTGAGCGGCTTCATTTTTTAAAGAATCAGACGCAACCAAAGTTTTTCCCTCTGAGTCATCTATGATTTGAGCATAGATCTGAGTGTTGCTTCGATACACCGATAGTCTTGGACGACTGGTGGTACCCGAAACATTCTTTCGAATGCTTCGCTTGATTCTCTTTCTGCGTAATAGCTTTGTCTTTGCCATAACCTAATGCAATTATTTACCCGCAGCTTTACCTGCTTTTCTTCTAATATGTTCACCAACAAAACGAATACCTTTCCCTTTGTACGGTTCCGGTTTCCTCAATGATCGAATCTTTGCAGCAACCTGTCCGACCAACTGCTTATCGTGAGATTCGAGCGTGATGATCGGGTTCTGTCCTTTCGCTTGATCAGCTGCAACCTTAATTTCTGAAGGAAGTTCAAAAACTATAGGGTGAGAAAATCCGAGAGCCACTTCGAGACGCTGTCCTTGCACTTTGGCGCGGTAACCTACTCCCACGAGTTCTTGTTTGATGGTATAGCCTTGGCTAACACCTTCAACCATGTTATTCACAAGTGAGCGGTAGAGGCCGTGAAGTGCTTTGGTCTGCTTCTCTTCGTTTGCTCTTTCAAAAGTAATTTCTCCTTCTTCCACTTTACATGTGATTGAAGGATTTAACTCTTGCGTTAACTCTCCTTTCTTTCCTTTTACCGTTACCACGCTGTCTTTAACCTCTACGGTTACGCCATCGGGGACTGATATGGGAGCTTTTCCTATTCGAGACATTGCTGTTCTTTTTTCTTTTTAGTAAACGTAGCAAACAACTTCACCACCTACTTTTTGGGCTCTCGCTTCTTTGTCGGTCATAATCCCTTTTGAGGTAGACACGATCGAAACACCCAAACCATTCAATACGCGTGGCAATTCTGCCGAACCGGAGTATTGTCTGAGTCCCGGACGTGAAGCACGCTGGAGTTTTTTGATAGCTGGTATTTTGCTCACCGGATGATACTTCAAGGCAATTTTGATTGACCCTTGTGGAGAATCATCTTGAAATTTATAATTCAAAATATAACCTTTCTCCATGAGGATTTTGGTAATCTCCTTTTTCATATTTGAAGCAGGAATGACTACTACTCGCTTCTTAGCGGTCATTGCGTTTCTGATACGCGTTAAGTAGTCTGCAATTGGATCTGAGTACATAATCTCTTATTCTTTGAATTACCAGCTGGCCTTTTTAACACCCGGGATTTTTCCTTCCAACGCCATCTCGCGAAAAGTAACGCGGGATAGTCCGAATTGACGCATATATCCTCGCGGACGTCCTGTCAGTTTGCAACGGTTGTGCATTCTAACTTTTGATGAATTCTTAGGGAGCTTTTGAAGCGCTTCCCAGTCACCTGCTTCTTTCAAAGCTTCACGCTTTTCAGCGTATTTGGCAACCATTCTTTCGCGCTTGCGCTCTCTGGCTTTCATTGATTCTTTTGCCATGCCTGCTCTTTATTTCTTTGTGAATGGAAATCCGAAGGAGCCCAAAAGGGCTTTTGCTTCCTCGTCACTACTTGCGTTTGTGACGAATGTGATATCCATCCCGTTAATTTTACTTACTTTCTCAATATTGATCTCAGGAAAAATGATCTGCTCAGTGATTCCCATGTTGAAATTTCCTCTTCCGTCAAAACCGGTAGCTTTCACTCCTCGGAAGTCGCGTGTTCGTGGCAGCGCTACTGAAATCAACCTGTCCAAAAACTCATACATTTTATCACCTCTAAGCGTAACTTTTGCACCAATGGGCATTCCTTTACGCAACTTGAAGTTTGAGATGTCCTTTTTTGAATAAGTAGGAACTGCTTTTTGACCAGCTATTGCGGACATTTCCTGAACGGATGCTTCTACAATCTTTTTGTCTGCTACAGCCTCTCCCAATCCTTGGCTCAAGATAATCTTCTCGAGACGTGGTATTTCCATAGAGGACTTGTAACCAAACTCTTTCTTTAGTGCCGGTATTACCTCTTCGGCGTACTTTGTCTTTAACCTCGGGGTGTACATGATTATAGCTGTTCTCCTGATTTCTTAAAATATCTTACCGAATTTCCATCGGCATCTTTCTTGTAGCCTACTCTTTCTCCTTTTTTAGTAGTAGGATCTACTACCAGTAAATTGGAGATATGGATAGGTGCTTCCTTTTTGGTGATACCACCCTGCGGGTCAGCTGCGCTGGGCTTTGTGTGGCGAGAAACCATGTTTACGCCCTCTACAATTGCGCGATACCTGTCACGCTCTACGCTAACAACGCGACCTGTGGATCCTTTGGACTCACCTGTCGTCACTTGTACGGTATCTCCTTTCTTGATGTAAATTTTCATCTCTTCGGGTTTAGGTGGTTTAAATTACCTCCGGTGCTAGTGATACAATTCTCATAAACTGTTTTTCACGAAGTTCACGAGCGACAGGACCGAAAATCCGTGTTCCTCTCATCTCTCCCGCGTTGTTCAAGAGAACCACTGCGTTATCATCAAAGCGGATGTACGAACCATCAGGTCGGCGAACTTCTTTTCGCACCCGAACTACGACGGCTCTGGAAACCACACCTTTCTTTACGTTTCCTGAAGGCATCGCATCTTTTACGGTGACCACTATTTGATCTCCGATAGATGCATACCGACGCTTAGTGCCTCCGAGAACTCGGATACAAGCCACTTCTTTGGCACCACTATTATCGGCAACTCTTAGCCTACTTTCCTGCTGTATCATTTCAAAAAATTATTTAGCTCTTTCCAATACTTCGACCAAACGCCAATTCTTGCGCTTACTTAACGGTCGTGTTTCCATGATTCTCACCATGTCGCCAGGGTTGCAATCATTCGTTTCGTCGTGTGCGACAAATTTTGTGGTCTTCTTTACGAACTTCCCGTAAAGACCGTGCTTTACTTTTCGCTCTACCACTACTGTGATGCTCTTGTCCATCTTGTTAGATGCAACCACACCAATACGTTGTTTTCTAAGATTTCTCTCTGACATGATTCAGATGGTCTTTATTTCTTCTCGCTAAGTTGACGTTCACGCAAAGCAGTTTTCAATCTCGCTACAGTTCTACGTTGCGCTCTCAACTGCATCGGGTTTTCCAAGGCAGCCACAGCGTGGTTCAGCCTGAGTTTTCCGAAATTCTCTTCTTCGATCTCAAGCTTCTCTATAAGCTCATCGGTCGTAAGATCTCTAATATCTTTTGCTTTCATAATTCCTTATGCTTGAACGCTGTAGTCACGTCGAACCACAAATTTTGTTTTTACAGGAAGCTTTTGTGAGGCAAGTCTTAGAGCTTCTTGAGCTACCTCCATAGGAACAGAGTCTACTTCAAAAAGAATTCTACCCGGTCGCACTACTGCTACCCAATGGCTCGGGGCTCCTTTACCCTTACCCATTCGTACTTCAGCCGGCTTAGAAGTGATCGGCTTGTCCGGAAATATTCTGATCCAAACTTTACCTTCACGCTTCATATACCTGTTTAGTGCGATACGAGCGGCTTCGATTTGACGCGAGGTAATAAATCCTTCGTCCATCGTTTTGATTGCGAACGATCCGAATGCAATTGAGGCACCTCTGGAAGCATTTCCTTTGATGCGTCCCTTTTGCATTTTTCTAAACTTCGTTCTCTTCGGTTGTAACATTGCTGTTCGTCTTAATCCTTTATATTCTTACTTACGTCTTGCTCTTGGCTTGCGGCTTCCGCCTCCTGTACCACCTCGTGGACCTCCAGGAGTATTGCCTTTTTCCAATGAAGGGGAGAGATCTCTCTTTCCGTAAACCTCACCTTTGCAAATCCAAACTTTAACACCTAATCGCCCCATTTTGGTATGGGCTTCGGCTTGATAATAATCAATATCTGCGCGGAAAGTATGTAGGGGGGTTCTTCCTTCTTTGTAAGATTCCGTTCTCGCCATCTCAGCACCATTCAAGCGTCCTGAAACGGTAACTTTTATACCCTCAGCTCCCATTCTCATAGTAGAAGCTATTGACATTTTTACTGCCCTACGGAAAGAAATTCTTCCTTCAATTTGTCTGGCAATACTCTCTGCAACCAATCTTGCATCAAGTTCAGGTCGTTTCACTTCGAAGATGTTGATTTGAACTTCCTTGTCGGTCAGTTTCTTCAACTCTTCCTTCAATTTATCAACTTCTGAACCGCCTCTTCCGATAATAACTCCCGGACGAGCTGTTTTAATAGTAATGGTAACCAATTTCAAAGTACGCTCAATAATAACTGCCGCAACACTTGCTTTAGACAAACGAACGTCCAGATACTTGCGAATTTTGTCATCCTCTACGATCTTATCACCGTAATCGCGACCTCCGTACCAATTTGAGTCCCATCCGCGGATGAATCCCAGTCTGTTTCCTATCGGGTTGGTTTTCTGTCCCATATTATTTCGTAGTATCTAAGATGATGGTTACGTGATTTGATCTCTTTCGAATACGGTGAGCACGTCCTTGTGGAGCGGGTCTCAACCTTTTAAGCATTCGAGCACTGTCAACGGAGATCTCTTTGATAATCAGATTTTCTTCGTCGGCGCTTTTGTCTTCATTCTTCGCTTGCCAATTGGCAATGGCCGAAAGAACCAATTTCTCTAAACGTCTTGCCGCATCCTGAGGCATAAACTTCAGCATGTTTAGTGCTTGCAATACATTTTCACCGCGGATAACGTCTGCTACCTTTCGCATTTTTCGTGGAGAAGTAGGAACATTGTTCAACTTGGCAATAGCCAAAGTCTTTCTTTCCTCTTTTCTTTTATCGGCTGCGATCTGCTTTCTTGATCCCATTCTTAATTCAGTTTAAGTCGGTTTTACCGCTTTTTATCTTTACGATTTCCTGCGTGACCGCGATAAGTGCGTGTCGGGGCAAATTCGCCAAATTTGTGTCCAACCATGTTCTCAGTCACATATACCGGAATAAATTTGTTCCCGTTGTGAACGGCAATGGTCATACCTACAAACTCCGGAGTAATCGTACTGGATCTTGACCAGGTCTTGATTACTGATTTCTTTCCACTGGACTGGGCAGCTTCTACGCGGCTCAATAATTTGTAGTGGACGAAAGGCGGCTTTTTGAGTGATCTACTCATATCTCAATTATTTCTTTCTTCTTTCGATAATGTACTTGTTCGATGCCTTCTTCTTGTTGCGCGTTTTGTAGCCCTTTGCAGGGATTCCATTTCGCGAACGAGGATGACCACCTGAGTTACGGCCCTCACCACCACCCATTGGGTGATCTACAGGGTTCATAACAACTCCACGAACTCTCGGGCGGCGACCCAACCAGCGGCTTCTCCCTGCTTTTCCTGAACGCACCAAGAAATGATCTCCGTTGGAAACAGATCCTATAGTGGCCAAGCATGTAGTTAGCACCATTCTGGTTTCACCTGAAGGCATCTTCAGGATGGCATATTTTCCATCTCGAGCTGCCAACTGCGCATGGGCTCCGGCTCCTCTCGCCAGAACACCTCCCTGACCGGGACGCATTTCAACGTTGTGAACCACCGTTCCCAATGGAATTTCACTTAGGTAAAGTGCATTTCCCACATCCGGTGAAACACCTTCACCACTCTTAATGGTTTGTCCAACTTGGATTCCTTCGGGAGCGATAATGTAGCGCTTCTCTCCATCGGTGTATTCAACCAAAGAAATTCGGGCTGTTCTGTTCGGGTCGTACTCCACGGTTTTTACCTCGGCATCCATCCCGTGCTTGTCTCGCTTGAAATCGATAATTCGGTAACGACGCTTGTGCCCTCCGCCAACGTAACGCATGGTCATGCGCCCTTGGTTGTTACGCCCACCAGACTTACTCAT
>DATFKV010000004.1:0-3148 GCA_035268465.1 Cryomorphaceae bacterium
TTCTTTGACCTTATAGAAGTCACACGCGGGTAGCCAAAACATTCGCAAAGTTTCTCGACCCTGTAAGGGTCGTACGTTTGTAATCAAAGTACTGATGATAAAATTTATCGACCCTGTAAGGTGTCGCACTCATTCTCTGTTAAACGGGGTCGCCACTAAAGATCAATATTCTTGCTACAAACTTGCGACGCCTTACAGGGTCGCTTTGGCAGGAATTACAACTCTCAGTTCGTTCTTCAATCTTCTCTGACCTTATAGAAGTCACACGCGAGTAGCCAAAACATTCGCAAAGTTTCTCGACCCTGAAAGGGTCGCTTTGGTAGGAATTACAACTTTTCAGTTTATTCTTCAATCTTCTCTGACTCGTAAAGGATCGAATGCTTCGAACTAATGCATTCGCAAAATTCCTCGACCCTGTAAGGGTCGTACGTTTGTAGCCAATGTATTGACCATAAAATTTATCGACCCTGTAAGGTGTCGCACTCATTTTACCCTCTGCCAATTCTCAAGTTTTTTACTTAGCCATTTCGGCACGTGCTTTGTCAAAAGACACTAAATTTAGAACATGAAAAAACTAATCCTCCTCTCGTCGGCACTCTTTATTTTCGCATTCGCGAAAGCTCAAACCTCTACTATAAAAGTAAAAGGAGAAGCCACCGTAAAAGCCATACCCGCGTTGATGAATATCAACATTCCGCTCCAAGCGAAAAAAGACACGTACGAGGCGACCTCCAATGACTTGACCACGACCTACAACGACCTTCATGACGCCTTGGTCAAAGCAGGAATTGAAGCCGACGACATCAAGTCAAACTCCATGAGCATCAACCCCGATTACCGCTACGTGGATAGAGAACAGCAACTAATAGGCTATGTGGGCTCAATCAGACTTTCCATCGAACTCGAGCACAACCAAGAAAACATGAATGCCATAGTGAACACCTTAAAAAATGATGCCTTCAACTTTGGCTACAATCTCTCTTTCAGTTTGTCGGAAGAACAAAAGAAAACCTTACTGGAAGAGGCGTTGACCAAAGCAGTTAATGACGGAGAGAACAAGGCAGCCATTTTAGCGAAAGCACTGGACGTGCGCATCGTCACCCTCCAAGAGGTCAATTATGGTTACATGAGTGATGGCCCCG
This sequence comes from Cryomorphaceae bacterium, assembly GCA_035268465.1. GTDB lineage: Bacteria > Bacteroidota > Bacteroidia > Flavobacteriales_D > Cryomorphaceae > JAKVAV01. The sequence goes on from DATFKV010000004.1 coordinate 1,143, forward strand.
ATGTATTTCAGCCTATGATGCGTTCAAATGAAGCTTACGAAATGAAATCAGAAGGCGGACAGGAGCTTACGCTGAATCCAAGCGAGATGGAAATCCGCAAAGAAGTGGGTTTGATTTGGAAGGTGGCCAAGTAATTCTCAACTTCTCCTACTTTACTCAAAAAGCTGATTGTAATAATTCACTACGGCTGTTCCTTTCGGAGAAATTCCGCCATACATGGGGTGCGTATCAGCCATGGGGTTGCCATTTCGGTAATCGTGGTAAAGCACTTGATCCATCACATAATCTCCCTCTTGCAAATGAGCTACTACGGCTGCAATGTGATGTACTGATTCCTGCGGATGATCTTCCAAAGGTACCGACTCATCGAGCACGCCGAGCTCCGTGATAGCAATGGGTGTATCCGTCGGCAAAGATTCTCGCAGTCGGTCTATTTGATCGTAATCATACGGTTCGGTGTAATCCTTTTGGTAAAGGTGCAACACCGCTCCAAACCGCTGAGGTCCGTTGTGGTTTTTCACATAATCAGACATATGCTGATTCCATCCCGCATAGCGATTCGTCCCCGTTCTCGTTTTTTTAGCCGGAGCAAAAATCAGGAAATACGGGAGGTCGAGGGAATCCAAATGATGGTAAAAAGAAGGCAGTATCTCCTCGGTGTAAATATTTGCATCCACCCTTCGGGTTACCTCGGCACGGTCAAGTTTTGGCTTTGAAAATTTGGGCAGATAATATTCCGTCATCATTTCCAAAAAATCAAATTCAGCCCCGTTCGCCTGCCACCGCCGAATGATGGCCAATTGATTTTCGGGCGTATCATTTCCATTCACGACGTAGACCATTGAGTAGTCGTATTTCTTTTGCAAGTCCGTCCATAGCTTCATCTTCTCATCGGGCCAGTCTCGTGCAAAATCCTTTTGCGAGCGGGTTCCACCCGGAATACGCAGAACCATATTCTCCAAAACCGGCTCATTCAGCTGAGCAAAAAGAAGGTCAGCGAAGAGGGTCTGTTGTACAATATTGTAACTCGCCTTGCAGTTGAATCCAACCTTTGGCAAGTCACTTTTTTGCATTTTAAGAGTGTCAGCTACTTTGATTTCCGTTTCTTGAACCGTCGAATCAGACGAACAATTCCATAAGAGCAGGAGTAGAAGAAAAAAGCTATTCATTGATTTCATGGTAAGAGTGCCTGAGACAAAATCTCATTGTGGTCAAACGCCAAGGTCGGTAAACCATCTAAAGGGTGCCATTCGACTGCGGCTGCGTCACTCGCTGCTTTAGCCATTTGATATGCCACTATTCCGACGTACGCCACACTGATCGTTCGTCCTCTGGGATCTCGACCGATTTTGCCAAAAGCACCCAGTTGCTTCAAATCTTCTGCATCAATCCTCGTTTCTTCTTTTAATTCTCGCCTACAAGCGGTTTCCAAATCTTCATCTTCCTCCACAAAGCCCCCCGGCAGCGCCCATTCACCTTTGAATGGCGGGTTTTTTCTCTGCACGAGCAACACATGCCTCACCCCTGCCCTTTCGGTAAAAATGACGGCATCAACGGTAACTTTAATGTCTTGCTTCATTTACTTTGCTCTTTTTAAGTATCCGTTTAATCAAAGGCCCGATGGTCAGTCCCTGTCCGATTATGGAAAATACGACTATGACATAGGTCATCGTCAAAAACAACTCTCGTTTCATTTGTGGTTCCAAAGAAAGTGCCAAGGCAATGGATATACCCCCTCGAATTCCACCCCAAGTTAAAATAATGTCGGTTTTGGGAATAAATTCCAACTTTTCTTTAAATAAAGCAACCGGCCCCGAAATGGCCAGATACCTCGACAAAAGGGCAATTGGTATAGCCAAAACACCAAACAGGATATACTGACCATCCAAGGCGATAATCAACAATTCGAATCCAATCAACACAAAAAGCAAGGCATTCAAAAAGACGTCAACGAGCTCCCAAAATTTATCAACGTAAAGCCTGGTCTCATCTGACCATGCCACGTC
>DATFKV010000005.1:0-7484 GCA_035268465.1 Cryomorphaceae bacterium
GACCAAATGCGATCTGTCTGACGGACCCAATCGCGGTACGATCTATGTCAATTGGGCTGATCAACGCAACGGAGCTGACAATACCGATATTTTTCTTTCCACGAGTATTGATCAAGGATTATCTTGGTCAGAGCCGATAAGAGTTAATCAAGATACTTCTGAAAACCATCAGTTTTTCACTTGGATGGACATCGACCAAACCAACGGAAATTTATGGTTCGTTTACCATGATCGTCGAAATCATGAAGACATAGGAACCGATGTCTATGTTGCCGTGAGCCAAGATAGTGGCTTATCCTTTAAGGAATCCAAAATTAGCGAGAGTCCCTTCTATCCCAATCCAAAAATATTCTTCGGAGATTACAATAACATCGACGTTCATGGAAACGTAGTTCGTCCTGTATGGACCAGACTCGATAAAAAACAATTGTCCGTCAGAACTGCGATCGTAGACGCATACTCCATCCTCAACGAAGATTCGCTTTCGATAACCACATCTGTGGATCCAAACGGAGAACTACTCGTAATGCACCCTTTAAAAGGAAAGGTTTCAATAACCATAAGAAGTTTAAATGGAGAGGAAGTTCTGTCAAAATCACGACTCAAATCAACGGAAGGTTACGCTCGAGTTCCCGGAGCTTCTGAATTAAGCACCGGAATATATCTAGTAGAAGTTGACAATGGGTTAGAAACTGCAAAAACGCAATGGGTCAAGCGTTGATCCAATCAATTTCTTTCCGTAGCAATTGCAATGTTTTAGCTTCTTCTGATCCGTTCACGGGGTGGAAATCGTAAAACCAATTGGCTTCTTTCGGAAGGCTCATCAAGATCGATTCGGTGCGTCCGTTGCTCAACAGACCAAAGCGGGTACCCCGATCGTAGACCAAGTTAAACTCCACATAACGCCCTCGTCTGAGCTTCTGCCACTCTTTTTCCGAATCACTAAAGCTTTTCTCTTTGTTCGCGTTTATCAAACGAGTATAAACCTCAGGAAATAATCTTCCGAGAGCGAGTGAAAATTCGAGAATTTCAGTTTTCGAATGCTGCGAATCTTCAGATAGATGATCGTAAAAAATGCCGCCTATGCCTCTGGTCTCATTTCGATGAGGAATAAAAAAGTAATCATCTGCCCGTTTTTTAAACTGGGGATACCAGTTCAAATCGAATTGATCGCAGACTTCTTTCAGACTAATGTGAAATTCCTTTGCCTGATTTTCAACCACATAATGTGGAGTAAGATCAATTCCTCCGCCAAACCAATAATCACCTTTGTCCGTTTCGAAATAGCGAATATTCATGTGGATGATCGGAACGTGCGGATTGTGGGGGTGCATCACAATACTGACACCCGTGGCAAAAAACCACTTCGCATCCATTCCGAGGTTTTTCGCCATCATCGGAGTCACTTCTCCCTCAACGGCAGAAAAATTTACTCCCGCTTTTTCCAAGACCTTTCCCTCGGACATTACTCGGGTCAGTCCTCCTCCACCGCCTTCGCGTTGCCAGTTATCTTCAAGAAATTTTCCTCCTCCATCCGCTTGTTCGATTTTCTCACAAATAAGGGTTTGAATCTTTCGATAGGAGGCTTCAACCTCATTTCTGTCAGGAGCAGACATTAGTTCACTCTTTTGATTTTATAATTGTCGTATTCCAAAATATATGTCTCCTTGTTCTCGAATTCTCGACCGGTGGTAGATTTTCCAAAACGGTATGATCCTGCAGTGCCTTCCAGTTTCAATTTGTCAAATGCCATTGGAAATGCAAGTCCTTCTCTTAAGAGTGCCTTACCGAAAAACAAGGTCAAGTCATATCCTTTAAATCCATAATCATAATGAGATGGATCCGTTCCGTACTCTTTTCTGTAAGCCTTTAAAAATTCAATCGTCGTCGGGTTGTCATAATCGACATAGGATGGAACTACCAGTCTTAACTTCAACCTATTTTTGTATTCCGCTTCAATGTTTTCATACTTGATCCAGTCGTCAAGACCATAAACTTGAACTTGGTATTCGTTTTCGAGCAGAGATAATCGAGTCATCACATCGCTTACAAAAGCCAGATCATTCGAAGGCACGACAATTACGTTTAGCGTATCTTCTCGCAAGAATTTTACGATCTCCCCTACTTCACCCTCTCGGTTAAACATTCCTTTGGTGACACTTCGCAATGAATCAGAATAAGCATTTCTAAATGTCGAAGCGGCCAAGTTGTAACTTTTTATAAACTCTTTACGCATTGGCCATCCCTTAGGAGACTCACTATTTAACATCAATACGTTATGGTATTGGTGATTGATGGCAATATAGTTTGCCAGATACCTGAGCATGGTTTCTTTAGAAGTAGAAGCCCTCAACAGGTAAGGATTATCCTCAAAAACTTCATTGGTAAACGAGTTTGGCGAAACCAAATAGATTTTCTCATCCACGGTCATTTCACTCACCATAGCTAAACTAGCCTTGTGCAAGGGCCCGAAAATCAAATCCATGTCTCGGAGTTCACTTTTCTTTAAAGTCTCACGTGTGTCTACAATATCCTCACCCACTTCGTAGACATGAAGATTGGCACTCAGTCCAAGCTTGGCCAAGGAATCAAGTGCCATAAGAGTCCCGCGGTAGTATTCCAGAGCAATTTCAGTAAGAATATAAAGATCCTCACCTTGGCTCAGGGCTTTATCCAAGCTATCGTTGAACTCCATTTCGAAAGGGAGCATCAAGGCAAAATCGTACACTTCCTCTTTTCCCAACGGAATATTCCATTCTTCCTTTAGCTCTTCAGCCTTTCGCTCGGATAACTTTTTTAAAAATTCCTCATTGTAAACAGGCACTATCAAATACTGGTCTTTCTTTACACCCAAAGCCAAATCCGGGTTCATACTCAAGAGACTATCCTGAGACATTCCATATTGCTTGGCGAGGGAATAAAGAGTTTCACCCGATTGAACTTGGTGCACGATAAATGAATCATTCATCGCCGGTTCCAGAAATTTACCTTGAACCTTTGAGCTCTTCGCCGAAGGTACCTTGAGGGTCACTCCCGTACTCAGCGTTTGGGCATGCTCAGGGTTCATCTCCATCAATTCATTTACAGAGACTCCATAGTCCTTCGAAATCGAAAAAAACGTTTCTTTCTTTTGAACGGTATGCAAGATCACATCTCCTTCAACAGAAACTTCTTTTTTTCTGGCCTCTCGTTTATTGACTGCGCGTATCGGGACAAGAATTTCCTGACCTATTTCCAGTCCTTCCCCGGCAGTAGGATTCGCATTGACCAGATCCTCTACGGAAACGGAAAACATCTTGGATATCGCGTAAAGCGTGTTTCCCGGTTCTACATAATAGAGGTAGTAATCATTTCCATCTACCGTGCGTTCTGCGTAATTCTGGGCTGTAGCGGAAGAGGCCATCATGGCCAAAACAAGCAATACCGGCAGCAATCGTAAAATTCCTTTAGCTATTCCCATTCGATCGTTGCAGGGGGTTTAGAACTAATATCGTAAACCACACGGTTTATTCCTTTCACTCGGTTAATTATCTCATTGGAGATCTTTGCCAATAAAGGGTAAGGCAAATGACACCAATCGGCGGTCATACCATCGGTAGAGGTCACGGCGCGAAGAGCCACGGCGTTTTCATAGGTTCGCTCATCGCCCATTACACCCACGCTTTGCACGGGAAGCAAAATGGCTCCCGCTTGCCATACATTATCGTATTCTCCTGAATCTTTCAAATTTGAAATAAAGATATGATCAACCTCTTGCAAAATACGGACCTTTTCTGCCGTTACATCTCCTAAGATTCGAATAGCTAAGCCGGGACCCGGAAAAGGATGTCTTCCCAAAATGGTGGGTGAAATATCCAAATCCTTACCTACTAAACGAACCTCATCTTTAAAAAGTGCACGCAAAGGCTCTACCACTTTCAGCTTCATGAAGTCAGGTAAACCGCCAACATTGTGGTGGCTCTTGATGGTAGCAGAGGGCCCCTTTACCGAAACCGATTCAATCACATCGGGATAAATCGTTCCTTGAGCTAACCACTTAACGTCTTTAACCTCATGAGCCGCATCATCAAACACCTCAATAAATACCCGCCCGATGGCTTTGCGCTTTTCCTCGGGATCAGAAATTCCTTTCAGGGCCAGATAAAATTGAGATTTTGCATCGACACCACGCACGTTTAAGCCCATGTCTTGATAAGAATGGAGAACGTCTTCAAATTCATTTTTCCGCAGCAAACCATTGTCAACGAAAATGCAGTAGAGGTTTTTTCCGATGGCTTGATGCAAGAGCACGGCTGCCACTGAGCTGTCGACTCCTCCGCTCAAGCCTAAAATGACTCTGTCATTTCCCAACTGAGATTTTAAATCGGCCACGCTTTGCTCCACAAAACTGTGAGGGGTCCAAGACTCACTGCATTCACAAATAGTAATGAGGAAGTTGTGCAGCAATTGTTTACCGTCTGTGGAGTGATAAACCTCAGGATGAAACTGAATTCCATAAGTATCCTCTCCCGCGACTTCATAACCTGCTACCTCCACATCATTTGTGGAAGCTATGACCTTGGCATGATCGGGTAGTGAAAAAATAGTGTCACCGTGAGACATCCACACTTGGGTTCCAATATGAATGTCTTTGAAAAGTGTCGATTCAGAATCAATTGATCGCAAGTTGGCCCTGCCGTACTCTCGTTTATCACTTTTTCTAACTTCTCCTTTTCCGTCGAGCTGAGCTATATATTGTGCTCCGTAACAAACACCCAAAACGGGAATTTTTCCGCGAAACAGACTAAGGTCAATTTGCGGTGCGTTCTCATCATGAACTGAAAAAGGGCTTCCCGAAAGAATCACACCCTTAATGTTATCAGTGAGTTCGGGCGATTCATGAAAGGGATGAATCTCGCAATAAACGTTCTGTTCTCTAACTCTTCTCGCAATGAGCTGAGTATATTGCGATCCGAAATCCAATATTAAAATGGTTTCTTGCATGACCGCAAAGATAACCATGCCGAAGTTTTTGAATATCTCTTTCTAAATTTGACCTTTGCTTGTTTTCAACAGGATTTCATCATAAAATTCAACCTTTCCGGAATTTGGTCAGAATAGTTGGATTATTTATTTTCTTCGCACTAGTATTGTAACTCGAAAATCTTAAAAACATCTATGTCTGCCAACGATAGCAAACCCAGAATCATTACCTCTTTTGAAAAAATAGCTCCTGCTATTCAAGAGCAGATCAAACTCAGCTATCCTTATGGATTTAGCGAGGAGCTCATTCATTTCAACAATAAAGACGGAGACCGCGTAAGTGCCTTGCGCTTTGAAACCGACGAAAGAATTTACCTCATAAAAATGTCGCAAGCGCGCGCTGAAGAGCTCATCGATGAAGATGAAGACTACGACGATGAAGGAAATCTAAAGCAAGATGTAAAGTCTGACTTTGAGGACAAATACTCCGACTTGGATTATATGCCCGATTCTGAAGAGGACTCAAATGTCGATGAGGACGACGACTAATTGAACTTTTAACGCTTTGAGCCTGTTCTTCTGATATGGAAATATCCGGACCCACACTGCCTTTCTATATTCATTACAAAAACGGAAAAGAAGAGAGTCATGAAGCTTCTTCTTTTGAGGATCTTCAAAATTCCTTTTTCGGGAGCAAAGAAGAGCTAAATCAAAAAGTGAAGTGGATAAGTTGGAAGGAGAAAACCACCTTAGTGACTTACTCAAGCGACACGGGCGAATTTCACCGAACAATTGCCGACGGAGATGTTAATCCATATGGATGGAGGATGCAACATAGATGAAGCATCCCAAAGCCATTAAACCAAAGGGAGACGAGGAATCGGTATGGGATTACCCGCGACCTCCCAAACTTGAAAAGATGGAAGGTACCGTCGAGGTGTTTTTTGCCGGAAGGTGCATCGCATCTTCCGGCAATGCCTTGAGGATTTTAGAAACCAGTCACCCTCCCACCGTCTATATTCCTATTGCTGATATCGAAGAGGATGTATTGATCAAGTCCGAGCAAACTACTTTCTGCGAGTGGAAAGGCAAGGGAAATTATTATCATCTGGAGTCAGGCAGTCAGCGAGTTGAAAATGCCGCATGGTACTATCCCGATCCCAAAAAGGCCTATCACGCACTGAAAGATCACCTCTCATTTTATCCGTCAAAAGTCGAAGCCTGTTTTATAAATGGCGAAAAAGCAGAAGCCCAAGAAGGGGACTTTTACGGGGGATGGATTACCTCAAAGATTGTTGGGCCGTTTAAAGGAGCCCCAAATACCTTTGGTTGGTAGAGAAGACGGGATAAGTTAGCAGTTTCCCAAAAACACTTAAATCCTGCGTGTAGCGCGGGATTTTTTCGTTTTTTGAGGGTCTCAAAACCCGAAATATGAAAAAGCATCTTTTCTCATTCTTAGTCTCTTTACTAGCAGTGACCGGAATCGCTCAAGAAGCTGAAAATCCCTTGTGGCTGAGGTACCCCGCGATCTCTCCCGATGGAAGCACGATAGCATTCGCCTACCAAGGGGATATATATACTGTTTCAATCTCAGGCGGTGAAGCCAGAAGACTTACGATACACGAGGCATATGAGAGTGAACCGATATGGAGTCCCGACGGAAAACACATCGCGTTTTCATCGATGCGGTATGGCAATAAAGACGTTTTTCTCATGGATGCCCAGGGAGGATCGCCAAATCGTTTGACTTTTCACTCTGCCGATGATGTTGCCTACGACTTCAGCCCTGATGGAAAAGACGTGATTTATGGATCCTCTCGGGTCGACCAAGTCGAGTCTGTACTATTTCCGTCAGGAGTACTCTCAGAGTTGTACTCGGTTTCGGCAGAAGGAGGCCGAGAAAAACAAATACTGACTACTCCCGCACTCGATGCTCAATACAATGATTCGGGCGACATGATCATTTTTCACGACCGAAAGGGCTATGAAGACGAGTACCGCAAACACCACATTTCTTCGGTAACCAGAGACCTTTGGACCTATAATTTCAAAAATGGCGAATATTCAAAACTCACAACTTGGCGCGGAGAAGACCGAAATCCGATTTGGGGCACTGCCAACCAGGTGTTTTTCACCTCCGAGAGAAGCGGTTCTTTTAATGTGTGGAGAGGGAGCCTTGCAGCCGATTCATTGACCAACTTGAAGCAGGTTTCTTTCCTTGATAATCATCCTGTCAGATCACTTTCCAGAGCAGACAACGGAATGTTGTGCTTCAGATACGGCGGTGAAATCTATACCCAACTAGAGCCCAATCAGCCTAAGAAAGTCGAAATCAACATTAGAACGGATCGTCGTTACAATGAAGTAGTGGTAGAACTTATCAACGGAAATGCGAGCGATTTTGAAGTTTCTCCAAATGGAAAGGAGATAGCATTCATTGTGAGAGGTGAAGTATTTGTAACTGCCACAGACTATTCTAAGACAAAGAAAATAACCGACACTCCTGAACAAGAGCGCGGTTT
>DATFKV010000006.1:0-5565 GCA_035268465.1 Cryomorphaceae bacterium
AAAAGATTTTCGAATAAGCGGTGGGTATTATGCCGTCGTGGCTCCTGTTATCATCTTTCCACTAGCAATTTTGGTGGCATATGTTATAAGTAGCTAGTAGCTCGTATGTAGTAGATCGAGACTAGTTTAATGTTTTGTCAAGATTTTTTCCCAGAGGAAAAAAGTCACGCCAAAACAAACCCTTTTCGTAAGATCCACTTTTACCGACATGCCATACCTACGGCATGGAATCGCTAAAATGCTCTGGTAATTCTTTTCAACCTTTGTTGAGTATGAAGCAGTAAAGCGTTGTCTAATTCATGCTCCGCAGCGGCATGCGCCCTCCGGCTACCCGAAACCACGATACCGAAAAGAAGAGCTTGAAAGTTGATAGGAAATCGACCGGCAGGGCTTCTAAACCTGATTTCTGCCCAACTGAAATCAAATTTTTATTCTATTCCTACAACCACAGTTGCTCGATCTCGTCCTGCTGCTCCGAAGAAACCAAGCGCCAAATCATCGGGATCATTCACATTGGAGATATTTCCGCGAATCGGAGATGGCGGCGGGTCGAATGGCCCGCCGACGAAAGCGGTTTGCGTTTGCAGGAGCTGCAAGAACTCACGGGCGTCGCGAGAGATGCGCTCTTGGATGATCGTTACCGTGTCAAATTGAGAATACAATTCATCCGTTACGTTAAAATCAGGGATCGGATTGCCGTCTACAAATTGATCGTCAGTTACGAAAATGTCGAATGGTTCACGCGCTTCAACACCGTTTAATGTGGATCGCCATCGGTAGTTGTCTCCTATTCCGGCAGGTTCTATCGTGAAGATCAAGACATCGTAAATATCGTCGAGATTCTCGCCATTATCCACATCGGGCTCGTCTTCCGACAATTGCCAGTCGATTGCTAAAATCGGAACAGGCTCGAAAAGCTCTTCGAATGTGGACAGGTAGCGCTTGCCATTTTCCAAGACAATCTCGAGTTGGTACGATCGTCCGACGGTTCCTGAGTCGGGGTAAGTGTACACACCCGGACTGGTCTCCGTAAGAAGCGCTTCCATGCCTTCATCATCGCGAATGAAAACCACAGCATCAGTGGCAGGAGCAGGATCGGCATCGTCAAAGTAGGCGGCCGTGGTGGTAAGAATCACATCGTGTGGTCTGTCTTCGTTGGTAATCCATCCTTCCACAACGAGAAACTCATCGCCCTCAGGTAAATCGAGTTCCACAACATCTTGACAAGAGCTGAGCATAGCAGTTACGGCCAAAAACAGAAAGAGGTATTTGTAAAAAGTTCGTTTCATGGCGATTAAAATTTGAGGTTGTAAGTAACACCGGGGATGATGCTTCCGAAGATGCTCAAACGCACGGCCTCGGTTTGAGCGGGATTGTCTTCGTTTTGTCGAAAGAAAATACTGTAAGGATTTCTTCTTGCGTAGGCATTGTAAACTGAAAAAGTCCAAGAGCTTTCCCACGAATCGGGTCGATTGAAAAAGAACAAGACTTTATCCTTTTTGTCGGGAGTCAAGGTGGCAGAAAAATCCAGACGGTGGTACGCCGGTGTTCTTGCCCCATTGCGATTGGTGTAGTTCGGCACTACGATTCCTTCGTAAACGTATCTCGAATCGGGATACGTGATGGGGCGCCCCGTCATAAAGGCAAAATTTCCACCGAATTTCCACTTCTCGCTGAGCTTGTACTGAGCCACCACCGAAATGTCATGAGTCTTGTCGTAATTGGAAGCGTACCAATCGTTTCGATTGATTCCATCTACCTGCAGCTCGCTTCGGCTTAAGGTGTAACTGACCCAACCTGTAAATCGACCTTTTACCTTCTCAACTTGAAACTCCAGACCGTAGGCTCTTCCGATGCCTTGTAGAAGTTCCGTCTCCACATTGTCATTGAGCAAAAGTTCCGCATTGTCCTTGTAGTCAAGTAGATTCTGGTAATCCTTGTAGTAGACCTCTACGGACGCTTGATACACATTGTCGTCAAAATTGCGGAAATAGCCCACCGAAACCTGATCGGCAATGGCCGGATCGACATATTTGCCAGCTGGCGTCCAAATATCAATTGGTGTAGCTGCTGTTGTGTTAGACACCAGATGAATGTACTGTCGCATTCGGTTGTAGCCCGCCTTGATCGAAGACCTTTCGGAGAAAGTATAGTTGATCGCAATTCGTGGTTCAAATCCGCCAAAGTCAGCGATGACCTCTCTGTTTCCAAAATTCACCGTATCTACAATTGCTAAATCCGAACTAGGAATGTCGTCTTCATACATAAATACGTCGCGAGAACCATAATTCAAAAAATGGCTGTAGCGAACGCCATACTCAATCGAGAGATTCTCTGTGATGGTTTGCTTATTACTGATGTAAGCGGCAGCTTCCAAGGCGTTTTCGCCTTGTACTTCGATTACATTAAAAATCGACTGCTCGCCAATCCCTTCAGCTCGTCCCGGCGAAAAACTGTAGAAGGTTGCATGTGCTCCAAACTCAACGGTGTTCTTTACGTTGGGGAAAAAGGAGAAATCGGCTTTTAGGGCCGTGTTCTGGATTCCTGCTTCCCACTCAAAGGCATTCACGCCTTCAGGTACTCCGAGGGAATACTCGTAGTCGCTGTAAACGGCAGAGAAGTTAGAGAATAAACGTGGGTTGAAGAGGTGATTCCAGCGCAATGTCGCTGTATTGTTTCCCCAATAGCTTTCAAAAGCATTCCCAAATCGGAAACGATCAGCACCGAAGTACCCCGAGAGGAATATTCGGTTTTTATCATTGATGGTATAATTCAGCTTGGCGTTAACATCGTAAAAGAAAAGTTGATCGCCCCGAAAGTCCTCGTTGAAAATCGGAAGAAATAGGTCACCGTACGAACGGCGGCCCGCCACCATAAACGACATTTTATCCTTGATGATGGGACCTTCAAGCATCAGTCGGCTGGACACCAAGCCGATTCCGGCATTCCCTGCAAACTTTTTGGTATTTCCCTCTTTTTGACGAACGTCCAAAACACTCGAAAGTCGACCACCGTATTTAGCCGGAATGCCTCCTTTGTAAAGCGTAAGATCCTTGACCGCATCCGCATTGAAAACGGAGAAAAACCCAAAGAGGTGAGATGAATTGAAAACCGTAGCCTCGTCGAGTAGAATCAGGTTCTGATCGATGTTTCCTCCACGCACATTGAAACCAGTGGCTCCCTCACCCACGGTAGAAACACCGGGCAAGAGTTGAATACTTCGGATAATGTCGACCTCTCCCATAAATTGCGGAATGTCCTTGATCATTTGAGCGTCCATTTTCTCGACACCGATATCGAGACTTCGGACATTTTCATTGGCTCTTTCAGCAGTCACTTCCACTGTTTGCAATAGCTCTCGATCCGGTTCCATATCGAGATCAAAAGTCTGATCTGCATTCAGCTCAACCGTCTTGGTAGTAGCCATGTACCCCAAATAGTTAAATGTGATATTGTACGTGCCTTCCGGCAATGAGATGGAGTAGAAGCCGTAGACATTTGTCGTGGTTCCCGAAGCAATCTCATCGACATAAACCGTCGCACCGATCAGGCCTTCGCCATTTTCGGAATCGCGCAGGTAACCGCTGAGGGTATACTTTGGTTGCGCCATAGCCGTAGTTGCAATAAACAACGACAGCAGGGTAATAAATCTCATGATAGAAGTTTGTTTAGGTATAACCCGCTTTTAAAAAGCAGTGCAAATCTCTTTAATTTCATCTGATTTTAAGAACCTTAATGTTATCTGTGGGCAAAATTACGGATAAGCGGATGTGCAGCAGATTGAAAAGGACTGAATGAGCGAATGAGGGATATGAGACTACAAAATTCACGAATGAAGCGTGTGGCCTGATCACGTCAATCGGTAAATCTCCGAAAACCCGGTCAGGTTTCTTCATAGCATGGTGAATTCAAGAGGACGTAAAAAAAACGCGAAAAGGAAATTTGGATTGCCGCGCAAAAGTGGAAGAATTAAAAGTGGGAGAACAAGAATTATTCAAGCGGATTTGCAAAAAGAATGAGCCTTTAACGCTAAGCTAACAGATAAGGTCCCGCAGTGGCAGATTCGTCGGACCTGTTTTCCTTCGAAAACAATGTTCAAAGATCAAATTCCTTTTTTATTGGACTTTATTGTTTTCTAAACATAAAAGCTCCATGCGTCAGTGGTAGCGGCAAGCCCATCGGCTAAGTGATTCCTTAATCTTCCGGCCCTGACAGGACGAAGTACTTCCGAATAGCAAAAGCATCTGAAGAATGCAATCGCTCTGAACCATGCCCATCTATTTCCACCACTGCCAAAATTCAGGCATTCATTTTGTACCATTTAATTTCAAAAACCAAACACCATGAACAATATAGATTTCGACAAGCACCGAAACGAAGCAAATGCTTTTATCAATGAACTTTCAAAGGATTTGGGCCACCCCGACGAACAGCCGAGGGCATACACCATCCTGAAAGCAGTGATGCACACCATTCGCGACAGAATCACCATCTCCGAATCTTTTGACGTAATGGCTCAGCTCCCCTTCTTCCTCAAAGCGATTTACGTGGACCAATGGAAATACTCCGAGAAACCGCCCCGCCGCTACGACTCCATCGAAGAGATGAAACAAGCGGTGAAGGACGAACAAGCCAAACGCGGCGAAACCCAATTCGAATGGGATCAGCCCACGGAAGAAATCATTTCAGCCGTAATGAACCGGCTCAAGGAGTATCTGACTGAAGGACAAATGGAACACATTCGTGATCAAATGCCGAAAGAGGTCAAAGAGCTCATAGCCTAGACCAAGTAATCTTTCAATTTCAGGGCATTTTGATGGGCATGCCCACCCAAATCGTTGTTGAAATAAAGGTAGACATCGCGTCTGCCTTTGTTCCAACGCGTAATTCTGTCTGCCCATGCCGACAACTCTTGGGGAGAGTATTCCCCTTGATACTTTTGTCGCGGGTCGGGACCGTGAAGCCGGACGTAGACAAAACCAGCCGTGGCGTGAAGCGGAGTGGTATAATTCCCCATGTTGTATATGCAAAACGCCACATCGAATTCTTCTAAGAAAGAAATGGACTCGTCGTTGATCCACGATTCATCCCTGAATTCCATAACGTAGCGCAAGCCTTTCGGCAATGAAGATAAAAACTCCCTCAATCGCTCTCCGTTGTAGCGCCAATTGGGCGGAAGCTGAAAGAGGACGGGTCCCAGCCGATCGCCCAGATGATCCACGGCCTCGAAGAAATTTTCGGTACTCTCCCGAGGGTCTTTAAGCTTCTTGTTGTGGGTAGTATATCGGCTTGCCTTTACAGCAAATTGAAAAGAGTTGCCGACCGTTTCTTTCCATTTTTCCAGCGTGTCCTTTGCGGGCAGTTGGTAAAAACTATTGTTGACCTCAACGGTATTAAAATGTTCTTGGTAAAACCCGAGCCATTCCGACTGCTTCAGGTCTTTTGGGTAAAAATCCGATTTCCAATTTTTGTAATTCCATCCCGAAGTGCCGATGTAATTGGTTGTTTTCATGACCGAACGTCAACCAATATCAGTCCAAAGCGTCGAGGCTTTTTTCGAGAATA
>DATFKV010000007.1:0-2869 GCA_035268465.1 Cryomorphaceae bacterium
AGATCGTAACCATTCTGATTGTGGCAAAATATCACTAAGTTTTCTTTGTAAAGCCACACTTCCCTTCGCTGAATGTCCTGTAGATCACTAAAAAAGGAGAGCGCATCTTAGGCTTGACTTTTGCCTTTAATGTCAAATGAAATGAGTTGAGACCTTGAAAACCGAGAAAATTTTAACGCGAATTATTTCAAAATCAAAACGCATGAAAACCACAAAACACAACGTAGAAGTAGAAATCGTTCAAGGAGATATCACCGAGCAAAGTGACATGACCGCCATAGTAAATGCCGCTAACGCCGAGTTGAAAACAGGAAGCGGTGTAGCAGGGGCTATTCATTCTAAGGCGGGAAATGGTCTGACCAAAGAGGCCGAAAAGCACGCACCAATCGGAGCAGGCGAAGCCGTGATAACCGATGCCTATGGACTGCCCAATGAAAAGGTCATTCATACCTTGGGCCCTGTATATGGCGAGGATGAGCCCGCGGCAGAGCTGCTGGCAAATTGCTACAAAAATTCGCTCAAGATTGCTCAGAATGAAGGAATCGATTCCATCGCATTTCCGGCTATATCAACCGGAGCTTTCGGCTACCCGCTCGAAGAGGCTGCCGAAATCGCACTGCAAACCATTCACGATCAATTGGACGGCATGAAGAACATCAAGCGCATCCGCATGGTGGTTCATTCCAGGAGAGACGAAGAAATTTTTGAGGAGAAATTCCAAAAGATTATGGGCGTAGAGTCACGTCCGGTTTAGGAGTAGCTTAATTGCTCAAACTCGTCTTTGAATAAAAATATAGGTTAGGAACCTGACCGGCCTTTCAAAACAAGAGAATCAGAATGAATACCAGGATTAAACTCAGATAGATCAGCCAGTAGGGTCGGATCTTTTCGGGATTGCTGCCAAACAAAAGTCGGGTTACCTTGAATAAAAATGGACGGTTTTTGGCGACGATGTCGTAAGCCCAATTGCTTAACTTTCTGAACCATTTTTGGTCTCGGTAGATTTTCCAAAGCCAGCGCCATGAGGTACCGTAAGTAAAGGAGCGATATGCCGCCGCCGCACCCGAATAAATCCTTCCGTCGGGTTCGATGAACCGTACCGCTCTTTGGAAGTTTTCTACTTCGATATCGGGATACTTATCGGCCACCTCATTGTAGGGGCGGTAATCAATTGAGTCGCCCGACATCTTATTCCATCGTACAATCCAATAATGACAGAAAGCACAATTGCCATCCCATACCATCATGGGGTTATTCTCAGGGGGATATTTTGTCAGTTGTAATTCTTCGAAGATTCCTGTTTTTTAAAAGTGTATTCAAAAAGATTTTTCTTACTATCCACCTGCCGGCAGATGCAAACTTACGATCAAAAACCATGAAAGTCTTCGCTTTTGGTGCTCTTTCATGCTCTTCTTAAACTGATGATTTCAGCCCAAGCATAAACCTGACCGCCCGCACGGACCAAGTAGAACCAAAAGCCAAAAACAATTCCTTTGGTATGGTTTTTCCCCTTGCAAAATAAACTGAATACCATGCACTTATCAAAAACAATGTTTTCTATTTTCCTCACGGGAATGATGGCATTTTCCTGCAGTTCACAAAACCAACAAGAAACCATGAGACATCCACCAGAAAGTCCCGATTCCACCGTTAAACTTTTCCTGTGCGGAGATGTGATGACCGCTCGTGGCATTGACCAAATACTTCCCCATTCGGTCAATCCCGTACTTTATGAATCCTACGTCAAAGATGCTCGCCAATATGTCACCTTAGCCGAGAGGAAAAGCGGACCTGTCCCGGCGGAGGTCGACTACGCTTACATCTGGGGCGAAGCGATGGAGGTGTGGGAAAAGAATGCCCCCGACTTACGATTGATCAATTTAGAAACGAGCATTACTACCAATAGCGAGCCTTGGCCGGGAAAAGGAATCCACTACCGAATGCACCCGAAAAATGTAAAAGTTCTACAAGCCGCCCGGATTGATCATTGCTCACTCGGAAACAACCATGTAATCGATTGGAGCAGACCGGGATTGACGGAGACCATGGAAACTCTTGAGACCGCAGATATCAAATTCTCCGGAGTTGGAGAAAATGAAAGAAGCGCCGCTCGGCCCTCTGTCTTGACTACAGAAAAAGGGAGAGTTCTCGTTTTTTCTTATGGTTCTCCGACTAGCGGTATTCCCGAACAGTGGGCGGCAGAATCGAGCCTTTCGGGAGTGAATTTCTTGGAAGATCTCGATGAACAGTCGGTCGAAGACATCAAAGAACAAATTGCCACTTATCGCAAAGAGGGAGATGTAGTGATCTTCTCGATTCACTGGGGTGGAAACTGGGGCTACGATGTATCCGATCGTCAGCGGAACTTTGCTAAAATGCTCATCGACGAGGCCGGAGTTGACATCATCTACGGCCATTCATCTCATCACCCGATGGGTATTGAAGTCTACAAAGACAGGCTCATTCTTTACGGGGCGGGCGATTTCATTAACGATTACGAAGGTATTGGAGGGCACCAAGAGTATCGGGGAGAACTTACCCTCATGTATTTCCCCCAATTGAATTCCAAAACTGGAAAGCTGGAGGCACTGAAGATCATCCCCATGGAAGTAAGCCAACTGCAGTTGCAAAGCGCAGAGAGTGATGATGCAATGTGGATAAGAGATATACTGAACCGCGAAGGGAAGAAATTTGGCACTTCCGTAAATATTGAAAACGGAGCTCTATGGCTTCACTGGTGACGGCGACTATTCCGTAACCATCGGCCCCAAGATGTCCCAAACATTCTTGCGCACAATCAGATTACCCGCAGGATTGGGGTGGATTCCATCGTCTTGATTGAGCGAATCTATACCGCCGACTCCTTCTA
>DATFKV010000008.1:0-2768 GCA_035268465.1 Cryomorphaceae bacterium
TTTCTTGATCTCCAGATCTTTTTTTCGACCTTCCAGCTCCTCACGAGTGCTGTCAATTATTTCCTTCTTGGATTCTAACTGAGCTTGGAACTCTTTGATTCTCTTTTCAGACAATTTGATCTCCAAATCTTGAAATTCAAGTTCTTTGTTCAAGGACTCAAACTCACGGTTATTCCGAACGTTGTTCTGCTGCTCCTTGTATTTCTTGATGAGTGCTTTGCTCTCGGTAATAGAGTTTTTCTTGTCAGTGACTTCAGTTTCCAAAGACTTTTTCTCAGCTTCCAGCTTCTCTAAACGAGTAGCCAATCCTTCCGTCTCATCTTCCAAATCTTGAACCTCGAAAGGCAACTCTCCTCTGACCGTTCGAATCTTGTCGATTCGTGAGTCAATCAGTTGCAAATTGTATAATGCCCTTAGCTTATCCTCAGTAGATATGCCTTTTTTGGATTTAGCAGTTGCCATAAATATCAGAAATAATGGATTGGATTAGTATTCACTTCCGTTAAACGGACTGCAAAAGTAGTAAATTTTTTGCGTACATAATCACCAATCAGCTCAATCGTAAATTGCTCACTTTCATAGTGTCCGATATCAGCGATCATAATATGATCTTCGGCATCAAAAAATTCGTGGTATTTAAAATCCCCCGTGATGTAAACATCGGCCTTGGCCCTCTTGGCATGAGGGAGCAAGAAACTACCGGAGCCCCCACAAATAGCGACCTTTTTGATCACTTTTCTCAAAATCGGAGTATGTCGTATAAGTTTCAACTCCATCGCATCCTTCAGAAAACTAAGGAAATCAGCGCCTTCCATCTCTTGAGGCAAGTTCCCTACCATACCGGCACCTACGTATTGATTCTCATTTTCCAAGGAATGAAGGTAATGAGCCACCTCTTCATAAGGATGTGAAGCGGTCATAGCTGCCATTATTTTTGAAGAAAGGAAGGCGGGAAACATAAGCTCCACCCGGACTTCTTCTTGTACCTGAGTCTTTCCTACGCTGCCTATAGCGGGGCCAGCCCCCGATTCAGGGTGAAATGTACCTTTTCCCTCTATATTGAAGCTGCAACCACTATAATTGCCTATTACACCACCTCCCGCTTCGAACATGGCCCTTCTCACTTTCTCCACATCATTTTTTGGCACGAAAACCGTGAGTTTATGCAGTGCCTCCTTTTTGGGATTTAGTATCAAGCGGTTGGTTAGGCCAAGTCGATCTGAAATTTTGCCGTTGACGCCCGTCAGCACACTGTCCAAGTTGGTATGTAGGGCGTAAATGGAAATGTCGTGTTTAATCGCTTTTAAAATGGTTCGCTCAACGTAATTTTTGCCGGTAAGCCTCTTAAGCCCCTTAAAAACAATGGGATGATGAGATATCACCATATTGCATCCCTTCTCAATGGCTTCATCGATAATCGCTTCAGTACAGTCGAGGCTTACCAAAACGCCTTTTACTTCGCTTTCTCGGTCCCCTACCAATAACCCTACATTATCATAAGATTCTGCGTAAGCCGGTGGAGCCCACTCTTCGAGGTAGCTGCATATCTCTTTAATTTGTGGCATATTTGATCCTTTGTTTCGAACAAAGCTAAGGAATGAAAGAATTACGAAAGCTCCTATTGCCGCTATCTTGGGTTTATGGCTCTCTATTAACCTTGCGTCACTTTCTGTATGACTCGGGCATTCTTTCGGCTTATATACCTACTCAGAAAACGATCGTAGTCGGAAACTTGAGTTTGGGCGGTACGGGAAAGACTCCCATGGTCGATTATCTTGTTTCCCTATTGGGAACCGAGAAAATGGCGGTATTGAGCCGAGGTTATGGAAGGGAGACAAAAGGAACAATGGAGGTGACTGAAACCATGAGTGCGGGTCAATGTGGAGACGAGCCTCTTTTACTCAAGCGCAAACATCCGGATCTTTTTGTGCTGGTCGATGAAGACCGAGCCAGAGGATTGGAATATTTAAGAATCAACCGGCCTGATATTAAAACCGTGGTGCTCGATGATGCCATGCAACACCGAAAGGTGAAGGCGAACTTCTACCTCCTGTTAACGACTTGGGCCAAGCCGTTTCACTCTGATTTTCTTTTGCCGGCAGGTGATTTAAGAGATACCAAAAGGCGCAGTAGATCTGCTCAAGCCATAGTAGTTACCAAAACTCCCTTAAACCATGATCGAAATGATCGAGCAGAATTAGCGAGAAAGATCTGCAGGAGCGATCAGGAAGTTTTCTTCTCTTCCATTTCTTATGGAGAGATTTGCGACCTAAATTCAGTCCGTTCCCAGGTCGGAAATTTATCGAATGTAGTTCTTCTAACTGCGATCGCAAATCCTCTCCTTTTTGAACGGGAAGCCCAAAAACGCTTCAATGTGCTGAAACATTTTGAATTTAAAGACCACCACAGGTTTAGACGCGAAGAACTGTTTAAGCTCCGCGATTTTATTGATACTTTTGGGCCTGAAAAACCGGTCATACTCACGACGGAAAAAGATGCGCAGCGCCTGAAGGAACATTTGCCCTTCTTTGAGGAAAATCAGGTCAGAGTAATGTATTGGAAAATAAAGACAGACTTTGGCGGTGACGCTGAAAGATTCAATTCTATGATTCGATCGATATGAATGAAACCCAACTGAACAATTCGCTCAATTTTCTGAAAGAACACTTCGGTGAACTTAAGCCACAAGTAGGTATTATTCTCGGGTCCGGTTTGGACGCCGTAGCTGAAAAGATTTCTGTAAAAAAAAGAATCAGCTATAGCGAAAT
>DATFKV010000009.1:0-2643 GCA_035268465.1 Cryomorphaceae bacterium
GAACAACGATGTCCAAACCATCAGGTAAACCTTTTGCCTTTTCCTCGACCATTGCCAGGTTTTCTTCAACCGACTCCCAGTGCAGTTCCGTTTGAAGAAGGGCAAGCTTGAGCTGTGAAGATCGGCTCATAGTTCCTTTAAAATTGCCGCGGCTTTCTCCAGGGTCTCATCCGATTTGGCAAAGCAGAATCGCAACATAAATTGCTCTACGGGTTGATGGTAAAATACGGATACGGGTATGGATGCCACACCGTGTTCTTTGGTAAGCTTCTCAGCAAACTTTACTTCACCCATTTTGCTAACCGTTGAATAGTTGAGCAACTGAAAATAAGAACCCGCTGATGGCCGCGCTTTAAAACGTGAATCCTTCAAATGATTTAGGAATGTATCGCGTTTTTGCTGGTACATGGCCGCAATATGGTTGTAGCGTTCAGGTACTTCCAGGTAATCGGCTATGGCATACTGCATCGGTGCACTTACGCAGTAAACCACGTACTGATGCACCTTTCTGAATTCCTTCATAAGGTTTTCAGGGGCCAAAATGTATCCGAGTTTCCAACCGGTCACGTGGAACGTTTTTCCAAAACTACCCACAACCAAAGAGCGCTTGGCCAATTCCGGGAATTTTGACGCACTCCAATGCTTCTTCCCATCAAAGACGATGTGCTCGTATACCTCATCACTCAACACCAAGGCATCACTATTCATGGCAAGTTTTTCCAACTCTTTCATATCACTTTCATCCCAAACAGTGCCCGAAGGGTTGTGCGGAGTGTTGATGATGATGAGCTTCGTCTTCCGAGTGATGACTTTTTTCACGTCTTCCCAGTCTACCCGGAAATCCGGTGCTTTGAGCTGAACGTAAACGGGCTTTCCATGATTGAGAATAATTGGCGGCACATAGCAGTCATAGGCGGGTGTAAAAATGATGACTTCGTCTTCTTCCCTTACCAAGGCAGTTATGGCCGTATTAATGGCCTGCGTAGCTCCCGCGGTCACTGTTATCTCGGTTTCGGGATCGTATATGGCTCCGTGGAGTTCTTTCGTTTTTCTCGCAATGGCTTCACGCAAGACCTGAGCTCCACTCATGGGTGCATACTGATTTCGGCCGTCCTTCATGTGTTTGGTCACTAAATCGATGAGAGTTGGAGCCACATCAAAATCAGGAAATCCTTGAGACAGGTTAATGGCATCGTGATCGTGAGCCATCTTGCTCATCACGGTAAAAACGGTCGTGCCGACTTGGGGAAGTTTGGTTGAAATATCGACTGGTGAGCGCATGACAGAGGTTTTGTTTGGGCCAACAAAAGTAGTAAACCGAATGGATTAGTTGGAAAGATTTCCCGCAACGATACAAGGGATTTTAAACGTCTCGGTTTCCCCGTCTGGACTGAAAATTTCTACGAGAATGATATGAGGTCCCAGAGGTGCTTTGGATCGATCATCGGTGGTTCCGTCCCAACTCAACGTTCCATCAGTGCCCAAGAGAAGGTTATTGGTTAATCCGCGAATCAATCGCCCCCTTCGATCGTAAATGCGAATGGTCGCCAAATAATCGGGGCCATCCAATGTGTAATTGATCAATAGCACATCTTCAAAACCATCGTTATCGGGTGAAAACACCTCATCTTGCAGCTCAAATTGGGCAGATGCGCGGCCTTCCGGCAAAAATTGAGAATTGACATATCCCGGTGTGGCGAACCCAACTCGCTCGGATGCCGATGACCAATTGCCTGCTTCGTTTGTCGGTCGAGTATAACTCAATCGCTCCAAGCTTACTCCGTCAAAAGAATTGAGAAGCGGAAAATGGTAATCTTCCAAGTAGTCAAATCGATCGATTTCATTCTCCAGAGAATCTGCCAAAATCACCGACCCGTCACCATTGTTGTATGATGGGAGCGATTCCATTTCGTGAAAATTCTCGCGGTAAGCCCCTGACATCGGGTACTCCTGAATGGTGCTGTTTATATCATCGGTCAAAACCAAGTGCTGACCGGGAAATATCACCAAAGGATCTTCGCTGATCACTCTGGTCGTTAAATCAGCATTTTGAAGAACCCAGTTCTCCAATCCGATATTTTTGTCAGACGCATTGTAAATCTCAACGAAATCTCGTCCGGCAGTTCGGGGGTTGAAAAGAATTTCATTGATCAGCAAGTCGCCGGGCTCACCTGTCTGTGGTAGTGCAAACACAAATGAATCTGACAACCCTATCGGGTTTCCCACACAGTCGGTTATTCCTTCCAAGCTCAATTCGTAGCGGATGCCTTGCTCGAGCGGCTCACTGAGCTGAATGAGCAAAGAAGAATAATCAGGAGAACTATTGAAAACGGCATCCACTCCAATGATTGGTAAAATTGTAATGTCGGTAAACAAGACCGAAAGACTATCAATGACTTCGGAGAACCGTACTTCTATCAGATTTGAACCTTGGGCGTAAACGGCAACAATCTCAGGAGCTGTCAAATCGGGTTCTTCACTGTATACACTGTTTTCCTCGCCGGGAGTACCGCCAAATTCGGCTTCCGACCCGGTCCAATTATCGGATCCGCGGCACGGCTCTGATAGATTGATGCGTTCCAAACTGTAGCCACCATCTTCTTTCTCGGAATCGTTGTACCAGGAAATATCGTAGTTCACTCG
>DATFKV010000010.1:0-3855 GCA_035268465.1 Cryomorphaceae bacterium
AAGGCCCACGAAAACCTCATTAAAGCATTGAAAGATCAAGGCCATGCGGTAGAGCCTGTTCACATCGAAGAATTGGAGTACCTCGTTCCTGCTTATTACGTTCTCACCACAGCCGAAGCTTCCTCTAACTTATCTCGGTACGACGGAATACACTACGGGTACAGAAGCGAAAATTCACACGATATAGATTCCACTTACCGGCTGAGCCGTACCGAAGGTTTTGGTCCCGAGGTAAAAAGAAGAATCATGCTGGGAACTTTTGTGTTGAGCGCCGGCTACTACGATGCTTATTACGCGAAAGCGCAAAGAGTGAGAAGGATTATCAAAGAGAAGACGGATCATTTATTGTCGGAATATGACCTTCTGCTCTCCCCTACCACTCCTGCGCCTGCCTTCCCGATCGGATCAAAAAGTGATGACCCGATCAAGATGTATTTGGAGGATGTGTTTACGGTTCACGCCAATTTGGTTGGCGCTCCGGCTATATCCTTACCGCTTTTTTCACACCCTGAATCTAAGCTTCCGATCGGAGCACAATTTATGGCGGCTTCATTTCGCGAAAAGCTGCTTCTTACTTTCGCCCACAACTTAATGCAGGGCAAAGCGTTAAAAAATTAGAAGTTTCTTCACCGATTCAACTATTCATAGGTTTAGTTTCGTCGAAAAGTGAAAACTTAGGTTTCATTTTTGCGTATGTCCCTACAACCCCTTAAAAACGACTCAATGACTCTTCTGAGGTCAAAGGCTATTTTACTAGTCACTTTTCTATCCGTGAGCGTGTCTGCGGCAGCTGTTTTTCAAGACTCTACCAGTGCCGTCATCGAAGACACCACCGAGGTTAAAATCGCAGCCGATGACCCGATCTTATTGGCTATGGATCAGTCTTGGATGAACGTGGGAAAAGAATGGTTGGCATTTTCAGATGATTCCGTTTCCTTAAATATTCATGGTTTTGCACCTGATTCTATTCCGTCTTATGCCGATAGCGTCTATGCCAAACGAATAGCCGTTTTGAACGAAGGAACCCCAATGGAGCTTGACTACAACAATTATGTTCAAGCTTACATAAACGTATACGCCAAGCGAAGACGCGACATTACAGAGCAAGTACTTGGCCTCGCTGCACTTTATTACCCCCTCTTTGAGGAGCAGCTGGATCGATTCGACATGCCCCTTGAGTTAAAACACCTCGCGGTAGTTGAATCGGGCTTGAACCCTTCAGCAAGATCACCGGTCGGCGCTACAGGATTGTGGCAATTTATGTACACAACTGGAAAAGTTTACAACCTGGAAGTCAATTCTTTTGTGGACGAACGGCGCGATCCATATCAAAGTACGATTGCCGCTTGTCAATACATGCAATACCTGCACGGCTTGTACGACGATTGGAACTTAGCCTTAGCTGCTTACAATTCGGGGCCCGGAAATGTAAACAAAGCCATTCGGAGATCGGGTGGGAAACGCACGTATTGGGAAATTCGCAATTACCTACCTCGTGAAACGAGAGGTTATGTGCCCGCATTTATAGCGGTAAACTACATCATGAAGCACGCAGCAGACCACAATATCTACCCGGTAGCACCTCCCTTGGAGTTTCCGGAAGTAGACACTTTGCAAATCTGCCGCAGAACCACCTTCGATCAGATATCCAAGTTTACGGGGGTATCTGTAGAAGAATTGGAGGTACTCAATCCGGCCATGAAGCGAAACATCATTCCGAAATCAGAGAAGTGCCAAACCGTTTATCTGCCCGTTGAGGCAGCAGGTCTTTTTCTTGCTAATCAAGATGCGCTTTACAACTTTAATACGGAAGCACCGCAGGCTGTGGACGGCTACATAGTAGAGGATGTAATAGAAACGCATGTGGTACGAAGCGGTGATGTATTGGGCAAAATCGCCGAGCGATACGGTGTGGGTGTGAGTAGCGTAAGGGAATGGAACAATATTCGCGGTAATCGAATCTATCCCGGACAAAAATTGGAAATCCACAAAACCATTCGCACCAAAGTAGGAGAAACAACCGCCCAAAAAGCGGAGCCCAAAAAAGAATCTAAGGGTACCGATGAGAAAGAAGAAATAAAAACCACGGAAAGCTCTTCTGACATTAAGGTGCACATTGTTCAAAGTGGAGATACCCTATGGGACATTGCCAAGCTCTACCCGGGCGTAAGCATGGATGACATCAAATCGGCGAACTCGGGCTTGGATTCCCGACGTTTAAAACCCGGGCAGAAAATAAAAATTCCCCCTGCATCATGACAAAATTCCTTCACCACCTAAGCCTGCTCTCTTTCGGAATCCTCTTTCTCAACTCATGCGATGAGTCTTCCAAATCCCGCAACCTGCCGAGACACTCAGGTGAATCAGGTGAGGTCTTACTGGTAATGGACGAGAGTAAATGGCTTGGTCCGGAAGGTGACAGCCTTCGCGTAGTCATGGAACAATTCGCCGAGCAATTGCCGCAAGCTGAGGCCATGTTTAGTCTTTTGCAATTTTCGCCCAATGAGATGAGCGGCCTTTTGGAGCAACACCGCAACATCATCGAAATCGAAATTGGCCCTGATGCTGAAGGCAAGAATAAAGTAACCTTGAGCAAAGACAAATGGAGCAACGATCAATTGGTATTCAGGGCTTATGCCAATAATCGAGCTGAGTGGAATGAACTCTTAGAAAACGAGTTTCCGCGAGTGCTCGAAATCATAAATGACAAAGAAGTCAGTCGACTCCAGAAAAATTACAAACGCAACGGAAACAAGGAGCTCCAAAAAAAGATTGAGGAAAAGTTCGGGATAGAAATGCTTCTGCCGCTTGACACGGAAGTAGCAGTAGAAGGAGAGAATTTCATCTGGCTCAAAAGAGAGCGAGTGAAATATCTGGGAAACACTCCTCACGATATCACCCAAGGATTTTTGATCTATCGCTATCCCTATTCTGGTGAGGATGCTTTCACCCAAGAAAATCTGATGCACGTTCGGGACTCCATTCTCAAAAAATACGTACCCGGCCCCAAAGAAGGAACCTATATGGGCACGGAGTATAGGTACCCCCCCACAACGAGAGAAGTGTCTGTAGGCGGCCAATATGCTGCTTATACCCAAGGATTGTGGAGAACGGAGAACTACTTCATGGGAGGACCGTTCAGGCGAATAGCCACTACCTCAAAAAACGGCAACGAAATAATCGTCGTCTCCGGTTTTGTATTTGCCCCAAAATTTAAAAAAAGAGAGTACGTGCGGGAGTTGGATGCTGTAATTTCCAGCGTGAGCCTTTAAATAGTATTTTTTTCAAGCTGTTTCAGCCGGAAAAGACTTCCATCAGCACAGGTAGAGACTTCACTTCACCAAAGCCTTCCAGTTGAAGTCTGTAATACTCCACCAGAGATTTTAAAAGTCTTCGCCGCAAATCTGATTTCAGCTCTATTGAGCTGCTGTAATCAGCCCCGATGAGTGCATAAAATCCTTGACTATCGCTTCGATCCAAGGTGTGGAGTGAACTATTGAGATTGGCGGTAAAGACACCGTTTTGAAGATCAAAAAAGCACGTATGCTCGTCAAAACTTCCTTTTGGGAAAAACCCTAAAAACTTGGTTAGCCTCATCAGGAAGACGAGGTGAAAATAAGTGTGGTCATTCCCGGAATCAAAATACTGCAATGAGGAAGTGATGTAATCAAAAAGATCTTCATCGGGCGCCTCCTCTCGCAGAGATTTATAAAGCATCTCGGCAAGAAAAAGCTGTATACTGCCTTTTATCGGGTCATAGAATAACCCTCCGGACCTGGATTTCGCATTGATTTCTTTAGCCGATTGAACGTCGTATTTCTCCCTAAAGTGGAAATTTATTTCGACTAGAGACAA
>DATFKV010000011.1:0-17055 GCA_035268465.1 Cryomorphaceae bacterium
ACCGCCGAGAAAAAATAGGAAGCCGCTGACCAGTCCGGTTCAACCTTTACGGTAGCTTCTTCGTACTTTTTCGGATCAATCGCTATAAAATCATCTCCGATTTTAAGCTCAGCACCGCAGGTTTTCATAATCTTCTCGGTAATAACGAGGTAAGGGAGAGAAGTAGGTTTCCCTTTAAATTTTATCCTTAGGCCTTTCGGCAACTGCGGTCCGATGAGCATCAAAGCAGAAATAAATTGGCTGCTCACACTCGCCTCTATTTCAACTTCGCTACCCGTCAACTCTTTCCCGATAATTTCGAGGGGTAAGTACCCTTCCTTTCCCAGGCAAGTGATATTTGCTCCCAAATTTCTCAAAGCATCGATGAGAGCACCCATGGGGCGTTCACTCAATCGCTCGCTTCCCTTGATTGTCCTCTTCCCTTCTGTCGCAGCCGCATAAGCAATAGAGAATCTCGCGGCCGTACCGGCATCGCCCATCCACAATTCATCGCCGCCGCTGCTTAATGCTTCATTTAAGTGAACGGTATCTTCAGCTTCAGAAAGATTCTCAATTCTGATATCGGCTTCTGCCAAGTGTTGAATAATCAATGCCCGATTGCTGATGCTTTTAGACGCAGGCAGATCAATCTCAACAATAGAATCAGGTGTAGTACCTTTTTCCAAACGAATCATTTTCATCCTACCCATCTTTGGTAATAGTTCAGTGAATCAACCACCAGATCGGCTCGAATATCCTTGTCGAAGGCGGCATCTCCGATCTCCGGCAAGAGGGTGAAGTTCATCCGTTCATCGCGATTTTTCTTGTCGTGGCGCATGATCTCAATCAATCGGTGAAAGGTGAAGGCTTCCAAATTGACTTTCGAAAAGAGGCTGAAAATAAAGGATGATATTTCTTGCAGTTGATTTTGCGAAAGATTCTCGGCTTTGTGGGAAATGAATGCTTCACAAACCATTCCTATGGCAATGGCCTCTCCGTGCAATAAGATTTTTGCATCACTCTCGTGAGAATGGGACTCCAAGGCGTGACCAATGGTATGACCGAAGTTTAGAATTTTTCGCCGACCCGTTTCGTAAGGATCACTGCTGGCTATCTGGTTTTTAATTTCAATAGATCTGAAAATGCTAATGTCCAGAGAAGGTAAATCGAGCAAACTCACCTCTTGCAGTTCTTTCCAATACCCTGGCGAAAAGATGAGTGCATGCTTCACCATTTCGGCAAAACCGCTTAGGACATGTGCTTTCGGCAATGTATCCAGAAATGAAGGGTCAACATAAACCCCTTGAGGATTGTTAAACAAGCCCACTTCGTTTTTGAGTCCGGAGTGATTGATCCCCGTCTTGCCTCCAATCGATGCATCGACCATAGCCAATAGAGAGGTTGGAATATTGATAAAACGAATACCTCTTTTAAACGTACCTGCAATGAAGCCACCCAAATCTGTAATCACGCCACCACCGAGGTTGATCATGACACTGCTGCGGTCCGCTCCCAATTCAGTCAAAACTTCCCAAATACGAGCTACCACTTCAAAAGACTTACTTTCTTCACCCGACTCGATTTCAATCACTTCTGCTCCTTCCAGCCGAGGAACTTTAGAAATCATTTCGGGCAAGCAATTCCTTAGCGTATTTTCGTCTGCCAAAATGAATATCTTCACTCCTCGGTACGATTCACCCGACAATAGTTCGGCCATTTCGGCGAGGCAATGTCGGCCAAAAACAACTTTGTGGCCGTCCGTTTTAATACGTTTGATTTCTACTTTTGACATGAATTTTAAAGCTTCAGGCGAATATAGGATTGCTTTTTGAAAATGGAACCGACAAACACAACAACTGTTCTCAAATCTGATTTCCCCCCTCAGTCTGAGATTTTATCATTCGATGATACACGAGTGGCTTTTGCGAGCAAATCAGATAACGATTTGAGAAAAGCGTATTTCTTGTTTAGGCTGGTCTCCAGCCCGAGTTTAATGGTGTTGGGAAAGCATGCCTCCACGCTGGCGTTGAAGCTCAATCTACCTATCAAGGGAATTATCAAAAAAACCATCTTCAATCAGTTTTGCGGTGGCGAAACGATCGAAGAATGCGCGACTACCACCAAAATTCTCGATGCGTACAATATTGGGACGATACTGGACTACAGTGTTGAGGGCAAGGAGAATGAGGCAGAGTTTGAATTCGGCTTTCAAGAGATTCTCAGAACGATTGAAACCGCTGACCGCAATCCGCACATTCCATTTTGTGTGTTTAAAGTGAGTGGCCTTTGCCGAAACTCTCTGCTGGAGAAGATATCAGCGGGAAAAGACTTGACCGAAACGGAGTCAGCAGCTTACAGCAGGCTGAAGGCTCGAATTGACGCGATTTCCAAACGAGCGGTTGAGGCCGATACGCCCGTCTTTTTCGACGCAGAGGAGTCTTGGCTGCAAGAGGCCATCGACAATTTGGCCATGGAGATGATGGCCAAGTACAATCTGAAAAAAGCGATTGTATACAACACCCTTCAAATGTACCGACACGATCGGATAGCTCATTTGGTATTGGCACAGGCCCAAGCCGAAGAAAACGGGTTCTTCTACGGGGTCAAATTGGTGCGCGGCGCCTACATGGAAAAGGAGCGATTGAGAGCCGAAGAAAAAGGCTACGTATCGCCAATCCAACCTGACAAAGCAGCCACAGACCGCGATTACGATGCAGCCATCCTGTTTTGCCTAAGCCATTTGAACAACGTGTATTTTTGCGCAGGAACTCATAATGAGGAAAGTTCACTGCTCCTCGCCTCTGAAATGGATCGGCTCCAAATTGACCGCAATGATGAACGAATCTCTTTTGCGCAGCTCTATGGGATGAGTGATCACATCAGCTTCAATTTGAGCAAGGCCAGTTTCAATGTAGCCAAGTACGTGCCTTACGGTCCTGTAAAAGATGTGATGCCTTACCTCATTCGCCGTGCGGAAGAAAACACATCAGTACAAGGTCAGACAGGCAGGGAGCTTAACTTAATTACGAAAGAGATCAAAAGGAGAAAAAAAAGTTAAGGACAATCACACCCTATCTTTTCAAAAGGCAGTTGCACCTCGGTAAGCGTTGCAGAGCTATCGGCAGTTTCAAATGAGAGTCGCACCAATCGATCTTCGTACCGCGTATCAATGATATACACTTTCGGCTCGGCGTGGGTTTCGCTCATTCCAAATTGTACATCACCTTCTTCAAAGGCGTAATTGATCATGGCCGAATCCACTTGGAAACAATTCATTTGACATTTTGCGCGTTCCGTCGTTCCGCTCATGGTATTTTCGATTCGAAAGAGAACTCGGTTATTGGGCAGCCATGAGGTGAGCACGGAAAGCCTTTCCCGAAAAAAGAAAACCACTAAAATGCTACCGAGTAAAAATCCGGTCAGATACAGGCGAAGGCGTCGAGTAAATTTCATGCTTTAGAAAGCCGCAAAAAGTAAATCAATGTCTTTGTAAGGAAGATTAAACGCTTCACCCAATGATTCGTTTGTAAGGGTTCCATTGTAGAGGTAGACTCCGTGACGGAACCCTCTGTCTTTTTTGATCAAACTGGCGCAGCCGCCTTGTTCGCCCATATTGAGTAAGAGTGGGGTAAAGATATTGCTCAAGGCCATGGACGCCGTTTTGCAAACATCAGAAGCAATGTTTGGTACGCAATAGTGTACCACATCGTATTTTCGATAGATTGGATTGGTATGGTTGGTCACTTTTGACGTCTCAAAACATCCGCCACGATCAATGGAAATGTCGACGATTACCGACCCGGACTTCATCTGCGATACCATTTCATCCGTAACGACGGTAGGCGTTCGGCCTTCCTTTCCGCGGATGGCACCGATGGCTACATCGGCGGTGCTTAGAGCTCTGCGCAATTCTTCGGTTTGAATAACCGAGGTAAAAATTCTTGAGCCAACGTCGTTTTGCAATCTCCTCAATCGGTAGGTGGAGAAGTCGAATACTTTAACAAGTGCTCCGAATCCGAGAGCGGCGCGACAAGCGTGTTCGGCAACGGTTCCGGCACCAATGATTACGACTTCGGCAGGAGCCACACCCGAAACATTTCCAAGAAGAAGGCCTTGGCCTTTACTGCCGCTGCTAAGGTATTCGGCGGCGATAATCACAGACATATTTCCCGCAATTTCTCCCATAGCGCGAACTATAGGATAAATTCCATCCTTGTCTTGGATGTAATCCCAGGCCACGGCCGAAATTCTTTTGGCCATTAATTTTTTCAAGGTATCTCTGGGCTGAACGCTCAATTGCAGGGCCGAGAACAAAGTGCTCTTTTGGTTCATCATGGCAATTTCCTCCGTACTCGGCGGGGCCACTTTTAAAACAAGATTACATTCAAAAACTTCTTTTCGATCGTAGGCAATTTTAGCTCCTGCTTCGCTGTAAGCTCTGTCTTGAAAATTGGCATTTCTACCCGCATTGGTTTCCACGACTACTTCGTGACCGTTGGCTACCAATACCGCCACCGAATCCGGCACAAGTCCTACCCGATTTTCCTGATAGGACGTTTCTCGAGGCAAACCGATTTGCAAACGTTTTTGACGTTTGCCTACTTCCAGCATTTCTTCCTGCGGTTGCAGAGACACCTCTTGGGCCAATGCTCTGAGAGCTTCTTTGGAGCTTATCATTCAGCTATTAATTTCCTTGCAATCCTGAAAGTACGAAATTTGGTTCAATTGTCGACATCCAGCAGTATCTCACGGTGGTCACCTTCCACTCTTATCTTGATTTTGACTACATCTTCGGGCAGCAACTCCTCTACTCTTTCAGGCCATTCAATAAAACAGTAGTTGGTGCTAAAGAAATAATCTTCGTATCCAATGTCATAGACTTCTTCCAAGTTTTCCACCCGATAGAAATCAAAATGATAAATGGGTTCACCCAACCTGCCCTCGTACTCATTAACGAGTGAAAAAGTAGGACTACTCCCACCTTCTTCTACACCCAGAACTTCCAAAATTGAGTTGATCAGAGTGGTCTTCCCGGCTCCCATTTTTCCGTAAAACGCATAAAGCCTGTGCTCACCGGCCTCAGTGAGCAATTGATCGGCAATGGAAGGTAAATCCTTTAATGAATGGGCAATGAATTTTGTCATTTTGCACTCAGCGAAACAATAGGTATCAACATTTCCTCCAAGGAGATTCCTCCGTGTTGGAGCGTATCCCGATAAAAACGCTGAAAGTGATTGTAATTATTGGGATACACGAAATACTGTCTTTCGCGTGCAAAGATATAACTCGAACTCATATTGCTCTTTGGCAATCGGGCCTCTTCCGGTTTTGCTATTGAAAATACGTTTTTGTCATTGTAATTCAGATTCCTACCGTGCTTGTAGCGCAAGTTGGTGCTGGTATTTCTATCGCCCACTACTTTCACGTCATCATTTACTTGGATGGTACCATGATCGGTGGTGATGATCATTCTTCCTCCTTTCTCGGCGATGGCACGCATGATGTCACGCAGTGGTGAATGCTCAAACCAGCTCATGGTAAGCGAGCGGTAGGCAGAATCATCTTCCACCAATTCGCGAATTACTTCCATATCGGTTCGGGCGTGCGAGAGCATATCGACGAAGTTGTAGACAATTACATTCAACGGATTATTCATCAGGTTGGACATATTATCAGCCAACTTCCGTCCGTACTCGTGCTTGGTTACTTTATTGTAACTGTATTTGACGTCCTTGCCGAGCCGTTTGAGCTGATTTCCTAAGAGTTCTTCTTCGTGAAGGTTTTTTCCTCCGTCTTCTTCGTCATTTTTCCAGAGGTTAGGATAGATTCTCTGGATATCGCCGGGCATTAATCCGGCGAAAAATGCATTTCTGGAATACTGAGTGGCAGTGGGCAGAATACTGAAGTATATATCTTCCTTGTCGACGTGAAAAAACTGTGTAATCGCGGGTTCAATGGTCTTCCACTGATCATAGCGAAGATTGTCTATTAAGATTAAAAACAGCGGTGACTCATCAATTTCAGGAACGACATATTCCTTGAAGGCCGTGTGAGACATAATCGGTGCTTCATCGGAATTTTCATTCAACCAATCCAGATAGTTGTCCATCACAAATTTTCCAAAAGAGCGATTGGCCTCGGTTTTTTGCATGGTTAGGATTTCCTCCATCACTCCATCGCTACTATTGTCCAATTCAAGCTCCCAAAAGACCAGCTTCTTGTAGACTTCTTTCCACTCTTCGATGCTCAAGCGATCACCCAGCGTCATCCCGATGTTGCGAAATGCCATCTGATAGTTACTGGTCGTCTTCTCGTTGATGAGCTTCTTATTGTCCAGATTCTTTTTTAACGAAAGCAAGATCTGATTCGGATTACCGGCTTTATGAGGTAGTCTGAAATTTTTGACCCTATGGCGTCTTCCATTATGGACTCTTCCTCGCTCTTGGTAATCATAACCACGGGAATAGAGGGCTTGCTGGCTTTTATTTCGCTCAGCGCCTCAAGACCTGACATTCCGGGCATATTTTCGTCGAGGAAAATGATGTCGAAATTTTGTTCTTGAACCATATCTACGGCATCGGAGCCGCTGTTTACAGTAGTGACATCATATCCCTTTTCGCGAAGGAATAAAACGTGAGGTTTGAGTAATTCGATTTCATCATCGGCCCAGAGTATTTTTGAAGACATATAGTGTTGCAGGTTTTGATTTTATTGGCTTCAGCCAATTTGCTTTACATTTGGTCTAATAAACAAAAAACGCACCGCTTTTAGTGTGCAAAAGCAGTATTAATCCATGAGCGACAAAGATCGCAATTCAAATCCCGGCAAACGAAAAATTCTGAACGACCCTGTTTATGGATTCATTACCATTTCAGATACTCTTTTGCACGATATTATTGAGCACCCTTATTTTCAAAGGCTGAGGAGGATAAAGCAGGTAGGCATGTCCCACTTGGTTTATCCGGGTGCTAATCACACGCGTTTTCATCACGCGCTGGGTGCTATGCATTTAATGCGGGAAGCGATTCTTTCCCTACGCGACAAGGATATCGACATCACCGACGAAGAGGCCCGGGGGGCAATGGTGGCGATTTTATTGCATGACATTGGCCACGGCCCTTACTCACATAGCCTCGAGTTCAGCTTGGTAAAAAACGTGACACACGAGCATATCTCAAGCCTGCTCATGGAAAAGCTCAATGAATTTTTTGATGGTGCTCTGTCAACAGGCCTCGAAATTTTTCGTGATCACTACCCTAAAAAATTTCTTCATCAGTTGGTGAGCAGTCAGCTCGACATGGATCGGCTCGATTATTTATCAAGAGATAGCTTCTTTACGGGAGTTTCAGAAGGGGTGGTCAGTAATCAACGGATCATCAAGATGCTCGATGTAGTCGATGATCGGTTGGTAGTGGAAGAAAAAGGTATTTACTCGATAGAAAAATTTATCGTAGCCAGAAGACTGATGTACTGGCAGGTATACCTGCACAAAACGGTGGTCTCGGCAGAAAAGCTTCTCATCAATATTTTGACCCGAGCAAAAGAATTGTCGAAAGAAGGCAAAGGTATATTTGCCTCACCTGCACTGAAGTTCTTTCTGGATCAAGACTACGGCGTAGAAGATTTCAAGCATAACCCCGATGTCATCGGAAATTTCGTAAAGCTGGACGACTATGACATCATGGGAGCAATCAAAGTGTGGAGCGATAGTAATGATGTGATATTATCGGATCTGTGTCGGCGAATGATCCATCGGAAATTATTTCGAGTAAAATTGAGCAATGACCGTTTTGATCCTGCATATATAGATCAACTGAAAGCTGCGACATTGGATCAGCTAAAAATCGAACCCGATCAACTCCATTACTACCTGCAGGTGGGAGAACTGGCCAATAGTGCTTACGACAATGAATCCAATAGAATTTTGATTCTCCAAAAAAGCGGCGAGACGATTGATTTGGCGGAAGCTTCAGACAATCGCGCATTGATAGCACAGACCAAACCGGTCGAAAAGAACGTACTCTTCTGCTTAAAGTCTGTAGAGAAAAAGCTACGAGGTTAATTTATATATTTGATGCAATGAAATTTTCGGCCTCACAAATTGCTCAACTTCTTGAAGGAGAAGTTGTTGGAGATATAAAAACAGAAGTGTCCGGGTTGAGTAAAATCGACAACGGGAAAAAAGGCACGCTATCTTTTCTGGCAAACCCTGCCTACACGGAGTTTATTTACACTACGGAAGCCTCAGTGGTTATCGTTTCAAAAAATTTTAAACCTGAGAAAGATCTGCCGGAAGGACTCACTCTGATTAAGGTTGAAGACGCTTACCGCAGTTTTGCAAAACTTCTTGAGCTTTACAACGAATTCAAATACGATAGAAAGGGTATATCAGAAAATGCCTTTATCGATCCTACAGCCATAGTTGGTAAGGACGTTTATATCGGGCCCGGAGTAGTTATAGATTCAGGCGCCAAAATTGGCGATCGAACTAAAATTTTTCCACAAGCCTATGTAGGCCAAAACGCACGAATAGGATCGGACACCTTGATTCATCCTGCTGCCAGAATTTTAGCTGACTGCGAAATAGGTGCCCATTGCGTGATTCATTCAGGAGTTATAATTGGTGGCGACGGTTTTGGCTTTGCGCCAAACAGTGAAAACAATTACCAAAAGGTAGCTCAGATAGGGAACGTGATCATTGAAGATCATGTAGAAATAGGTGCGGGAACGACTATAGACAGAGCCACTCTTGGCCATACCATCATCCGCAAGGGAGCAAAAATTGACAACCTAATTCAGATTGCCCACAACGTAGAAATTGGTGAAAATACGGTTATTGCAGCCCAAACGGGAATAGCCGGCTCCACCAAGATCGGAAAAAATTGCATGATAGGCGGTCAAGTAGGTATGGTTGGCCATATAACCATAGCGGACGGAGTGAAAATAGCCGCCCAGAGTGGCATAGGACATAGCATAAAAGAGGAAGGAAAGATCGTGCAAGGTTCTCCCGCCATTCCTATTGGCGACTACAAAAGATCATACATTGGGTTTAAAAACCTTCCTGACTTGATGAAAGAGATCAAGTCTTTGAAAGAAGAAATTAAGAATCTTAAAGCAACCACCCACGAATGAGCACTAAGCAAAAGACTCTTGCTGACAAACTCGAATTTAAAGGAATAGGACTACATACGGGAGAAAAGGTCGAGATGACAATTCTCCCCGCTCCTGATAATCACGGATACGTCTTTAAGCGGATTGACCTGGATGGTCAGCCAACGATCAAAGCAGACCTGGACCATGTAGTATCCACCAATCGAGGCACCACCATAGGTGTTGATGATGTGAAGGTAAATACAACCGAACACGTTCTGGCTGCTCTTTACGGGAGCGAAATTGACAATGCGCTAATAGAGATAAACGGAGCCGAGGTTCCCATAATGGACGGAAGCGCGAAAATTTTTGTTGAAGGGATTCAACAAGTTGGCATAGTTGATCAGGAGGCGGAAAAAGACTATTTCACCTTAAAGGAAAACCTCTACTACGAAGATGAGAAAGGCTATGTAGAGATGCTCGCCGTCCCTACCCCGGGCAATGAATTTCGAATAACGGTAATGGTAGATTACAACTCGCCTGTTCTTGGCACTCAGCATGCGTCCATGTATGAGATAGGTGAGTTTCAAAAAGAAATTGCGTCTTGTCGGACTTTCGTATTCTTAAGAGAATTGGAGTTTTTGGCAAAAAACAACCTTATAAAGGGAGGAGACCTCGATAACGCAATCGTACTGGTAGAGAAAGAGCGCAGTCAGGAGGAGTATCAAGAAATTGCTCGAATGCTGGGTAAAGAGAATCTTGATGTAAAAGTTGAAGGGATAGGAGTTTTGAACACCGTTAAACTTCAATTTGAAAATGAGCCTGCCAGACACAAACTTCTGGACATTGTAGGTGACTTGGCCTTGGTTGGAAAACCCATTCAGGGTCATATACTGGCCGCCAGACCGGGCCATGCAGGAAATGTTTCCTTTGGAAAAATCATTAAGGACCTCATCAAGGCTGAGAAGAAAAAAGGACCTGAATTTGACTTGACAAAAACCCCCGTATATGATGTCAATCAGATCATGGGAATTCTACCGCATCGCTACCCTTTCTTATTAATCGATAAGATCATTGAACTTGACGAAGATCAAGTAGTTGGTGTTAAAAACGTGACCATCAATGAGCCTTTTTTTCAAGGCCATTTCCCTGGGAACCCCGTTATGCCGGGAGTGCTGCAAATAGAAGCCATGGCACAAGCAGGAGGGGTTTTGGCTCTGCACAATGTGGATGAGCCCGAAAAGTGGAGCACCTATTTCATGAAAATCGATGCGGTGAAATTCAAGCGCAAGGTAGGTCCTGGCGATACCGTTGTTTTTCACCTAAAACTCACCTCGCCTATTCGCAGAGGAATCGTCCAAATGAAAGGAACGGCCTACGTTAATAACCAAGTGGTAAGTGAGGGAGAGCTTATGGCGCAGATTATCAAAGACAAATGATCCACGAATTGACCAGTATTCATCCTGACGCAAGCCTTGGAGCGAATGTTCAGGTAAGCCCTTTTACCTCTATCCACGGAGATGTTGAAATAGGTGAAGGAACGATCATTCACTCCAACGTGACTATAATGGATGGAGCAAGGATCGGAAAGAATTGTGAGATTTTTCCCGGGGCGGTTATTTCGGCCATCCCGCAAGACTTAAAGTTCAAAGGAGAAAAGACCACCACGGAGATCGGTGACAACACCACCATTCGCGAATGTGTAACCATCAACCGAGGAAC
Source organism: Cryomorphaceae bacterium (assembly GCA_035268465.1). Lineage (GTDB taxonomy): Bacteria > Bacteroidota > Bacteroidia > Flavobacteriales_D > Cryomorphaceae > JAKVAV01. The sequence continues at coordinate 10,792 of DATFKV010000011.1, forward strand.
GGTAGATCGCCACAAGACGGTAGTGGGAAGCAATACCCTTTTGATGGCATACACTCACTTGGGTCACGATGTTTTTGTGGGAAACAATTGTGTAATAGCAAACGCAGCCAGCATTGCGGGACATGTAACCATCGAGGACTTTGCCATATTGGAGGGAGTGGTGGCCGTTCAGCAATTTCTGAGAATCGGCGCCCATAGTTTTATAGCGGGCGGGTCGCTGGTTCGAAAAAATGTACCGCCTTTCGTGAAGGCCGCCAGAGAGCCCCTTTCGTATGCCGGCGTCAATTCGATCGGTCTGCAACGCAGAGGTTTTGATGAGAAAGTGATCAGCGCTATCCAAGATGCGTATCGTTTGATATACATACAAAACCGCAATATCACGCGCGCCCTTGAAATGGTGGAAGAACAAGTGCCTGAGATCGACGAAGTGAAGCAAATCATCTCCTTCATACGCTCTTCAGATAAGGGGATTATGAAGGGCCTGCAAGATGTTTGATATCGATCTCAAACAAGCAGGCAAACGCTACAATAGCGAATGGATTTTTAGAGATCTCACTGCGAATTTTCGATCGGGAAGTGCCACGGTCATATTGGGCGGAAACGGCTCGGGAAAAAGCACGGCCCTGAGATCCATTTTTGGGTATGCTCCGCTCAGCAAAGGAGAAATCACCTATCAGCTCGAAAGGAGGACCATCAAACAATCAGAGGCTTATAAACATTTCAGTATCTGTGCTCCCTATTTGGAGCTTTACGAAGAACTGACCTTGGACGAATTGGCAAGATTTCATTTCTCCCTAAAACCTGCTCTTCCGCAAATCACGATTTCCGATTTCTCTGAGTTGATCGACCTCAAGAGAGCAGCAGATAAGCCGGTCAAATACTTTTCTTCGGGTATGAAGCAACGCGTCCGTATCGGTTTGGCGCTGATGAGCGACGTCAAAGCCATCTTCTTAGATGAACCTACCGGCAACTTGGACAGAAAGGCGATAAACTGGTACCGAAGCACTGTTGAAGAATTTAAAATGGACAGAATTCTGGTGGTAGCTTCCAATCAGCAGGAGGATGAATACTTCTTTTGCGAAGAAAAAATTGAAATTGAAAATTTCAAGCCTGTCTAATTTTCTATTTTTGGCTCAAATACAAGACAAATGGCAAATACCTCTGATATAAGAAACGGACTTTGCATCCGACACAATGGCAAGCTTTTCTTTGTAGTAGAATTTCAGCACGTAAAGCCCGGCAAAGGTCCGGCATTCGTGCGCACCAAGCTCAAGAATCTGGAGAATGGCAAGGTGGTTGACCACACTTTTTCTGCCGGTCACAGCATCGATCCCGTGAGAATTGAAAACAGGCCTTACCAATACCTGTACGAAGAGGAAGTGGGTTACCACTTCATGCATACCGACACCTTTGAGCAAATATTCCTAAACAAGCACATGGTCGAACAGCCGGAGTACTTGAAAGAGGAAATGATTGTGACGATTATTTTCAATGCCGATGACGAAACGCCATTATCGGTTGAACTCCCTTCTTTTATTGAAGCTCAGGTGACCTACACCGAGCCGGGAGTAAAAGGAGATACTGCCACCAACACGATGAAGCCCGCCACCATTGATACCGGAGCAGAAATCAAAGTCCCTCTCTTCATTGAAATCGGAGACAAGATAAAAGTTGATACCAGAAAAGGCGAGTACAACGAGCGCGTAAAGGATTAATCCTGCTCTATCGAGTAGGCATAGACATATCCTTCTTTTCCGGTCGTTACGAGATTGGTAAACCCATCCAGATTTATATCCCCAAAAGCGGGACCGGACGATCCGAAGACGGGAAAACCGGGAATTGACTGACCATTTCCATCGAACAGGTAGACTTGATTTTGTCCTGAATTGAACACACTCAAAAACTTTGCAGATTCCGAGCTGTAAATGGTCAATTCGTCAGCATTAATCTGGGGGAGCTCGACATCAAAAAGGATATCCCCCTGAAAACTGAATGCAGCAAAAGACTCGGGGTATAGCAGGCCGAAGTCCATGAAATCGTCATCATCGATCTTGGCAAAGAAATAATCAGAAGATTTCTGTGGCCTTGGTCTGAGTTTTTCCAAACTGTCATCAAATCCCAGTCGATAGGCCGTGCCCAAAGAGTCGGCAAAGAAGAGTGAAGACCTGTTGATTTTAGATCCGATATCAAGTTTATATCCGCCCATCTCAAATCCGACGGCACGCTGAGAAACCGTATGTCTGGGCTCTCCTCTCCTATTCAAAAGCAATACTTCGCCTCCCTCAGTTAATGTAAACAGATAGTCTTTGCGTTTGATTCTCAAATGCTCAATCGGCAATAAAATCTCGCCGAATCCGCCTTGGTAATCCCACCCTTCAACAGGTTTTCCGTAAGCATCGAAACAGAAGATTTCTTCTCCCTCGGTAGGGATGAAAATTCGGTAATCTCGACTTTTGTCATAATCTGCCACACTCACTTCTGCCGTGGCTGCTGACTGCAACTTTATGGGAAATGACTCCACTCGATTCCCGTTTCGATCGAGCAAATACAAGCTGGAAGGAGTGTTAAAAAGCATTTGTAGCTTGTTGTTTTTGTACACATCCACCTGTTTCACATTTCCCATAATGGGGCCGTCCAAAGTCGTTTCCCAAACAACTTTTCCATTATTGGAAATCAGGTAGATGCGATCGTTCACATCTTGAACCAAGGTTTCCAAAACTCCCGTATAGTGGTTTTTGACCAAATGTGCTTTGCCCTTAGCTTCCGCCTTAAGTTTTACTTCCCACAATGCCCCCGTTTCTTTTTTGTAATCAGAACCTTGTTTGAGGTAAACATTGTTGTAAAATAAATCACCCGTGGAATGACTAATCTGGTAAGCGAATGATCTGAAATTTCGCAACACATCCGTTTGTCGGTCTATATCCTCCTCATATTTTTCATCCAATATATTTCGAAAGATCGATGGACTTTTGGCCAAGGAGCTATAGATGACCAAATGGGCATCGGTGAAGAGGTATTCCTTCAAATCTTCATATTCCTCTGTTTGGAGGAAGGACCTTCCCGATTGGATTGCCGAAAGGTAATTCCTGATGGCATTTTCAGAATTGGCCATAACAATGGCATCGTCGATTCGAGCAACGAAGGGATCCATAAGTCCGTCAAAAGCACTGCCAACAGCGGCTCCGTAAAACCTACCTGCCGGAAGTTGGAAGTAAGACTTCTCCTCAAAGTTTTGTTCTTCAAGATCACCCAGCGCGGAAGCAAACTCCTTGAGCATCTCTTCCGCACCTTCAGAATCTTCCGACTCGAAAATGGCAAACAAATTTTGGTCGTATTCTTTGGCAGAAGGCTCAGAAATAAAAGCTACCGCTTGACTGCCTATCCAAGAAGAGCCAAGATTTTCGGCATCGCAATTGCACGCCACATTAAACTTTTGAATGGCATTATCGGCTTTGAATAAACTCCCGTTTTTTTCCAACTTTTTACGCTTCTCAATACGGTAAGCTGCGTAATCGCCATATCCCAAAAAAGCAAAGTAAGCCGTATTGGAAGGAAGGTATCTCAAAAGCTCAATCTTAGGAGGCTTTTGCATGGAGAATGCATCGAGCCAAGCACGAGAGCTATCGCTCGCGACCACAAATCCATTCAATGACACCGCGTCACTTTCAATTGAAAAGTCGAGTGCAGACCAATCTGCGAAAGGTTGATTAAAAAAATCTATGTTCCGACTTTCAGCCGAAGCGTATTGAGAAATGATGGGCTTGAGCAATTCGTAATTCAAGTATACATGAGCCGTGGCACCATCATCTATGGTCTCTCTTACTTCTGAAAATTGCCTTTGATTCAAAACGGAAGCCTCCTGCACCATCGTTCTCACCGACTCCTCAGCCAGCACTTCTGACAAGCTGAAGACCAGAAGATCTCTTTTAATGAAATAGAACATCCGACCATCAAAAAACGGTGACAAAAAAGAATTGATGTTCTCTCCATCATAAACTCTTGACTCAACTTCGGTTGAGCGAAAAGTTGCATTCAGCGCCTCGTGAACTTCTTTCCTCGCAGCATCAGAGTCGAGCTGCATCGCAAAGAGAAAATCGTACTCCTGACCACCTGTCATGTGAGCAGACACGGCTATTGGCTTAGCCGCAAGCAGTCCGCGCAACTTGGAGTCATTTCTGATCAAACTATCCAGATTCTGAGCCAGGTCATTCACCCGAAAAAAATAGTCTGTAGCCTTCAACTCACTCCACACCAAACTTTTGGACGATACGCCGCGCCATACTTCAGCCACATCTCGGGATTCAAATATTACCGCAGCGCTTTGCGGAATGGCCGACAAGGTATCAACCTCATTCGTTTCAGGTATCTCAAAGTCCTTGTAAAACCAGTAGAACGCAAGACCCACCAGTCCACCAAGGAGCACGACATTTAGAATTTTTCTCAGCACAAACTCAGCATTTGGGGTAAAGTTAAGTAGGCTTTCAGCAATGGGGTGAATTTATGTTGTACCCTTTAAACAGAAAGATGTGAACAGTCATTCACATATTTTTTCCCGATCTCTTGGCAATAGCGCAAATGACATCCGGTGGTAAGGCGATGCCCCGATCTCTGAAATCACCTTTCGGTGACTCTTTGTGGGATAGCCCTTGTTTCGGTCCCATCCGTATTCGGGGTGGTGCCCGTGGAGTTCAAGCATGAGAGCATCTCGGTGGGTTTTGGCCAAAACAGATGCAGCCGCTATACTTTTATAAATTCCGTCGCCTTTGATAATGCAAAAGTGATTAATCGACTGATAAGGGGTAAAACGGTTTCCATCGACCAAGATGCAGTCAGGAGGTTTTGGCAAACCATCGAGGGCGCGGTGCATGGCCAAAAAAGAGGCGTTAAGAATATTCATCTCATCGATCTCCCGATGACTGCAAACCCCGATTGAGTGGTGCTCGACCTCATTCAATATCGCTTCTCTAACCTTCAAACGCTGGCATTCCGTCAGCATTTTTGAGTCATTCAAAAGCGTGTGATTCCATCTTTTGGGCAGAACAATTGCTGCCGCTACCACAGGACCTGCCAAGCATCCGCGGCCTGCCTCGTCGCAGCCGGCTTCTATTTGACCTCGTCGAAAGTAAGATTTTAAACGTGCCACAGTGCGAAGGTAAGGCATTGAAATTACCTTTGCTGCAATGAATACTTTTCAACTTCCCTCGGTCGAGCAGATGGTGCCTTCAAAATTTCTGAAGAACAGGGAAATAAGTCTGTTCATAAAAAGGGACGACCTGATTCACCCTGAGGTTTCGGGAAACAAATGGCGGAAATTAAAATGGAACATAGACAATGCCCTTCGGAGTGAAAGGGAGACCATTCTAACCTTTGGAGGAGCACACTCCAACCACATTGCGGCAACAGCGGCAGCGGCAAAATTGCACGGCCTTCATTCGATTGGGATCATCAGAGGAGAAGAAGTTGACTTAGCTAACCCTACACTAAAAAAAGCGCTTGAAAATGGCATGGAGATACACCGAGTTAGTCGAACGGAATTCAGGGCGATTGAAGACCGTGATTACATCGAGTCTCTGCGCCATCGATTCGGTCCTTTTTACCTCATTCCTCAAGGAGGGCAGAATCACTACGGCGTTCAGGGTTGTGCCGAAATCATGTCGGAGTTGGAACAACCCTACCACAGAATTTTTGTGGCTTGTGGTACAGCGACTACTTTGAGTGGTTTGGCTATAGCCAATAAAATCCGCGCAGATATTTACGGCGTATCCGCTTTGAAAGGAGGTGATTTTCTGTTGGATACCGTTAAAGCTTACGCAAAAAAAACTTTCAACGACGAAGAAACCGAGACCGAGATCCTGTCGAAAATTCACCTCATCACCAATACCCACTTTGGAGGTTATGCCAAAATCAAGCCCGAATTGATCCATTTCATGCGCAATTTCACAAGTGAAACAAGCGTTAAACTGGATCCCGTTTATACGGGAAAATCCGCATTTGCAATGTCTGATTTGGCAAAAAAAGTTGAACTTTCAAAAAAAGAAAATTGGCTACTTATTCACAGCGGTGGGATGCAAGGAATCCCCGCTATGGAGGAAAGAGAAGGACTAAGAATTTACTAGAATTGTTAATTTAACAGCCTTCTGTGGATAAGTGTGAGAAAAGTTGACTCCTTATCGCTGTAAGTACCGATAACTTTGGAAAACTTGTTTATTTACTTATCAAATATCTTGTTAATAACATGTTGAGAAAGCAAGTTATTCTTCTACT
>DATFKV010000012.1:0-2035 GCA_035268465.1 Cryomorphaceae bacterium
ACACATATTGATAAACCTCATTCATCTCCAAGTCATTGACATGACTCAACCTATGAAAATCTCTATCGCCAAAAGGCTTTGTGAAATAAACCGTCAAACTCTCCAGTGCTTCTTCAGATACTTCTAACAAAGTTTCGGAAAGAGTCAGCTCCTCCTCCTTGTGTTTATTTCCAACTTGATGTACGGTGATTTTCTGAATGTCCATTTGGTTATTTGATCGCGCAAGTGTAATCTCTTTGCATTTTGATGCCGAGAATATGATAATTCTTAAGCCTCAAAAGTAGACATTCGCAAGCTTTTCCTCCAAGAAAACCTTCCCGGTTGATGAGTCCGACTCAGAATGGTTCATTGGGGAATTGCTGCCACAGTTTTGAAACTTTTTTGAAAGTGGTTTGAACTACCGGTTCATTGACGTTGGACAGGTGTTTCACGTAAATTAGGTTCATTCATATGACATACAGGGGAGTTCATAAAATTATGCCGAAGATGACTCGACCCATTTTTCAGCGCAACGGATCCGTTGGCAGAGTATTGGCTTTAATAGAACCATGAAAAATTTATTTCTGATACCCCTATTCGTATTGTATTCATTTTTTTCCCGCTCTCAATCTGATGTCAACTCGGACCCCGGAATGTTTTATACCGCTGAATTTTGCTTCGGTGCCGGAGTCGGGAATGTCCAAATTGACAATAGCGTTCTGGATGCCAACTATGAACGAACTTACGGATTGAAGTTCTTATCGGCATACGAATTCTCATCAGGGCTAGCGGTGGGCGCAACGGCCATTTACGACTATTACAGTGATAGTGGTTTCTTGCTTTTGGGGCCTGATGTTCGCTACTTTACTTCTGCCGCAGATTTCTCGCCGTTTGTTTCGGCAAATTTCGGCTATGCCATTTCCATAGGAAATGAAAACAGAGTTGGCGGGTTCTATTACTATCCCTCAGCAGGGGTCAAGATTGACATCGATCGAGAGGTTGACCTTCTGCTGTCCCTTGGATACAAAAGACAGCGCTTTACCGAAAACTTTGACATTACCTTAACGGAAAATGGCCAAGAGAGAATCGTAAACAAATCAGGTGATTATGACTTGGGTTTTTTGACTATCTCTGTCGGAGTACTTTTTTAACCACTTCGTCGAATATGCTTATATTCGATCCATGACCAATTGGCAAACCTTTGTTTTATTCTTAAGCTTGCTGCTGATGGCTGCCTGCTCGGTAGAGAATGAAAAAGGTTTAAATACGGACCTTGAGGCTGAATCCACAGCAGTTATTGATCTGGAGGATATTAAAAGCAGAGGGGTTCTAAGAGTTATGACCACCTATAGTGCTACCAGCTATTTTCTCTATCGTGGAGTACCGATGGGGTATGAATATGAACTGATGAAGCGCTTTGCCGACTATTTGGAAGTAGAGTTGGAAATAGTGGTAAGCAATAATATTGATTCGATGTTTTACCATCTTAAAACCGGAGAGGTGGATCTTTTGGCACATGGGTTGACCATCACTCAAGCCAGAAAAGAAGAAGTGGCTTTCAGTGATTACCTCTATCTAGTCAATCAGGTACTGGTGCAGAGAAAGCCTGAAAACTGGAGAAGCATGAGGTGGAGTTCCATTCAGAGTCAGCTTGTCAGTGATCCGATCGAATTAATTGGCGATACCGTTTCCATTCGTCAGAATACGTCCTATTTCGGACGGATCAAGAACCTTTCAGATGAAATAGGAGGAGAAATATTCGTGGACACCTTACCCGGGCAATTATCTACCGATGAGATCATTCAGCTCGTGGTAGACGGGAAAATTCGTTACACCATCGCCGATAACAACATTGCAGCCATAAATGCCTCATACCATCCGATACTGGATATCGAAGTTCCGATCAGTTTTTCCCAACGGGTAGGTTGGGCCGTAGCCAAAGAATCAGGTGAGCTGCTAAAATCCATGAACCAATGGATAGCGGGCATGAAAGAAAACACCGACTATTACGTCATTTACAACAAGTATTTCAAAAATCAGCGCGACTTCAGACGTA
>DATFKV010000013.1:0-2285 GCA_035268465.1 Cryomorphaceae bacterium
AATACGTGAATGAATACATCCACGGGAATCCGAATGTGACCGGTATTCTCGTGTCACCCTCGATGAAAGAGTCGATGGACATCGACAGCATCGAACCAATTTCAATGTAAGAATCATGATAAAGACGAATCATATGTACAAGAATACACTATCTGTAATATTGGCCATGGCTTTATCCTGGTCAGCTTTTAGCCAATCTGTTCCCAAAACGGAAGAGTTGGATGTAAATGGATTAAAAGTAATTGCGCGAGAATCAGTAAAAGGTACGGTTAGCGCGAGATTTTTTATAAAAGGGGGAGTCAATAATTACTCTCGAGAAAACCAAGGAGTAGAAGAGTTAACGCTGTCCCTTATAGCTGAAGGTGGCCCGGCAGATATGACCAAAGAGGAGTATCAATCAAAAATGGAAGCCATCGGTGCGAGAATATCATCGAGTACAGGGTACGATTATGGAAACATATCTTTGAGCTGCATCAGGCAATATGTGGAACCCGCTTGGGATATTTATGCTTCTGCCATTCTGAATCCCGCCTTTCGGCAAGAAGATTTCGAAATAGTGAAGAATCAATTAATTACAGCTGCAAAACAGAAGAAGACCAATCCTGATGCGCATCTGATGGATATGGCTATGGAGAGCACTTGGGAAGGAACAGACTATGAAAAAAAGCCTTCAGGTACCGTGGAATCTTTGGAATCAATCAGTCTCGATTTGGTTAAGAAATACTACCAAAACATTATGACTAAGAATCGAACATTTCTGGTGTTTGTTGGTGATTTAGCTGCCGTTAAAGTAGGGGCCTTGGCCGAATCCACTTTTGGTGATTTACCGGAAGGAGGTGACTCCAATTGGTTTGTTGCTGAAGATGGTGTGGAAAAAGGCTTGGCCGTCGAAGACAGGAATATCGAGACCAATTACATTATGGGAATGTTCAGCGCTCCCAAAAAAGGTACGGAAGAGTCGATACACAATTCTTTAGCGATGAGTATTCTATACGATCGGTTTTTCGAAGAACTAAGAACCAAAAGAAGTTTGTCCTATGCTCCTCAAGCAGGCGCAACGGGATACATTGCCCGACCTGTAAATCGTCTTTACATCTCAACTACAGACCCCGAGCAGAGTCTTGAAGTGATGATGGATTTACTAAATACAGTGAGAACCGAAGGCTACGAGGAGAAGGAACTCGAAGGGACCAAACAGTCATTCCTCACCAATTATTTCATGGGTCAAGAAACCAATGCCTCTATCAGCATGTCTCTTGGAGTGAATGAAATTCAGGACAGTTGGGAAAACATGGACTTATTTACCAAGCGTGTTTTAATTACTTCTCTGGAAGACATCAACGCCGTAATGGTGAACTATGGTGATGAAATCCATTGGACTTATTTGGGGAAAGAAGACATGGTAAAACCAAAATTCTTCACTCAGCCCGTAAAAGCCAAGAAGGTTAAGAATTAAACGAGTTTTTATGTTTCAGTCAAAACGCCCTTACGCTGCTGAGGGCGTTTTTTATTTTCTTTCTTTTAGCACGGCTGAGGTGTATGGAAACGTATCAGGCGAGTAGGCCGGAAGAGCTTCGATTGTAGAAGCCAATTCTACTGCTTGGGTTTTCTCTCCTGCTCTCCAATGCAAAATTGTTTTCAGATCCGCCATGTTGAGGTTGTCTTCAGATAGATCACCTTCAAACCAATTTGCTGCCTCGCTGAGTATTTTTTTATCATTGGAATACCTGAGGATTACAAGAGCCATCTCGTAGAGCATTTGGTTGGAGGTAGTATCTCTGGAAATTACGTTATTTCCCAAGTCCAGATATGCTTTCCACTTGCCCGTCAGTTGATAAAAGTATGACCGATATTTGCTCGTGTATTGAAACTCATCCTTACCAAATGCCAGCTGAGCTTTTGCAAGGATTTCTTCAAGCCGACTTTCATTATTTTTTCTGGCGGCCTTTTTCATCTCGCTAAAAAAGTACTCATCCAATTTTTCATTTACTTCTGTTTTCCCGAATCGATCAATCAACGCATCACGTTCCGCTATTATTCGGTTCATGATCGTTTGGCTCAAATCGAACTGCAAAGCAACGGTCCAAACCACTTCATCCTGAAGGTTGGGGTTCATTTGAAAATACAACGACAACAATTCATCATTCGGCTGAAACTGAGATTGCGTTTCAAAGGATTTCCTCAAAAATTCGGGATAGTTCAAGTCGAAATTTAACGGTGTTCTTGAAGAGGGTAGCGTGTCGAATGGGGCAACAAGGTTTTCGATTTCATCTTCATCTTTCGGC
>DATFKV010000014.1:0-3835 GCA_035268465.1 Cryomorphaceae bacterium
AACCGAAAAACAAAGAGGACCAAAGTCTTCTACAGAATGAAAGACATCAACGCATCAGGCCTTAAAAAGGCCGATATTCAGCATCTACTAACCACTCCCGAGGCCGATCTTCTGGGGGAGATTATTAGACTCAATCATACCATCTATTCCAATACGCTCGACGTCATCAAAGTCTGCTCCGTCATTCGGAGAAAGCGAAAACACGTTGCTTAAGTGCATTCGTTAGCATTCTGTTAAACTATACCTGACTATGGTGGCGAGTCGTTAAATTAGCAACATGAGCCGCAAGCTAATCGGTATCCTCATTTTATTGGCCATTGTCAGTGTAGCGGGAATAATCGCCACGCAAATCTATTGGCTCGATAAAGCCTTTGAGGTTCAGCGCACCCAAATCGATCTTCGAAAAGATCAAGAAGCTGCCGAGGCAAAACAATTCAATGATCGAGTAACCATCGCGCTGACCAACGTGGCCGATGAGATTCTCACCATCAACAACGATCCTGCGGAACTCTTCCAAGCCGTCAAGCAAATTCGCCCCAATTACTTTACCGTAGCCATCAACGATACGGTACACCCCTACCTTCTCGAACGCCTTCTGAGGACTGAGTTCGAGAGAAGAAACATCGACGAAAATTTCGAATACGGCGTTTACGATTGCTTCACCGACAGCATCGTTTTTGGCGATTACATTGCTTTAAACGAGGAGGCAGCTCAACCAAACAATTCAGAAGTACCTCAAATCAGATGGGACAAGGACGGGCATTATTTCGGTGTATTCTTTCCACACAAGGAGCCTTTCACCATCGAAACGCCTACCAATAAAATTTCTACTTGGGCCTTCTCAGCCTTAATTTCACTGATTGTTTTCGTGTTTTTTGCCTATGCCGTTTACATCGTGTTGAGGCAAAAGCGGCTTTCAGAAATGAAGACGGATTTCATCAATAATATGACCCACGAGCTGAAAACTCCCATCAGCTCCATCAGCCTGTCCAGCGAAGTATTGCTCAAGCCCGAAATCGCCCAACAGCCTGAAAGACTGCAACGATACGCTGAACTCATTTTCAGCGAGGTGCGGCGGCTCCGCCTTCAAGTAGATAAAGTATTACAGTTGGCCACCCTAGAGCGAAAAAACATCGAACTCAAAAAAGAAAGACTCGATTTGCATGAAATGCTGCGCATGGCTGTTAATACATTACAGGTGGCCAATGAGAGCGCGGGATTAAAAATTGAACTCGACCTCAAAGCAGACCAACATCATATTGAAGGTGACGAGGTCCATATTTCAAATGTCATTTTTAATCTGCTCGACAATGCCGTGAAGTACAGTGAAGGAAGCCCCGAGGTAACAATTACTACTCTGTCAAATGGCACTACCATTGAGACTGAAATTGCGGATCGGGGTATTGGTATTCCAAAAAAATCCCTTCCGTACGTCTTCGATAAATTTTACCGAGTACCAAAAGGAAACCTGCACGATGTGAAGGGTTTTGGTTTGGGGCTGTACTATGTAAAACAGATGGTAGAGGCGCATGGCGGGAAAATCAGGGTGGAAAGTGAAGAAGGAGCAGGCACGAAAATGGTGCTAACTCTTCCACCTCCCAGATAAGGATTAGGGTCATAGACGAAATCGCCTAATTAGGCACCGATTTATTAACTTAGATTCAAACAAGGAATTATGCTGACAAAAGCTCAAATAATAAATTCGCTGGATCAACTGCCTGAATCTTTTTCGATAGATCAATTTATTGATCATTTGATATTCGTAGAAAAGGTTGAAAAAGGGCTGGATGATTCAGTGAATGGAAGAGTTCATTCGAAACAGGAGGCGAAAGAAAAGCTTAAAAAATGGCTAAAGTAGTTTGGACTGATTCTGCCATTGAAGACTTGAACGAAATTGGAGAATACATTGCCAATGACTCAGAGAGATACGCGCAATTGGTCGTAGAACGATTATTCTTATCTGTAGATATTTTGGAAACAAACCCTTATTCAGGAAAAAGAAATAACGAATTTGGGAACGAGAAGATAAGAGAGTTGATCAGGAAAAACTACAGGATAGTATACCACATTGTCAGTAAGGCACAGGTTGACATTTTATCGATTCACCGAACAGAAAGGCTTTTAGGAAATGCCTATGATTTTTCAGACTTTGATGATCAATAAGAAAGGATATAGTCAAGTACTTTATACATTATGTTTGGGGCTCATACTGCAGGATATGGACGAGTCGTATGAAACCGCTAGAGATCTGGTTATTTAATCTTTAACTATGACAAACCCCATCAAAATACTCCTCGTCGAAGACGATCCCTCTCTGGGCTTTGTCATTCAAGACACCCTATCTGAGGCAGGCTATCGGGTGCACTTGAGCAGAGACGGAAAGGAAGGTTTGAAACAATTCAATTCCCAACCTTATGACCTTTGCATCTTGGACGTAATGATGCCTAAAAAAGACGGATTCGAACTGGCCCGCGACATTCGCAAAATCGACCAACAAGTGCCGATCGTTTTCCTTACGGCAAAAAGCATGACCGAAGACAAGGTGGAAGGCTTTCGCTCCGGCGGCGATGACTACATCACGAAACCTTTTAGCAACGAAGAATTTCTGCTGCGGCTAGAGGCCATCTTGAGACGAAACAACCTTACCAATGGAGACGAAAAAACCGAAGCCTTCGAAATCGGATCCTACACCTTCAATCCCGAGAGTTACGAATTGCGTTCGGGCGATTTCCTAAAGGTCTTGACCAAAAAAGAAGCGGGCATTCTGAAAATTCTCTGCGAACAGAAAAATCAGGTTATCGAACGCGAGCTCATCACCAATTTGGTGTGGGGTGACGACAGTTACTTCGTGGGCCGAAGCCTGGATGTGTTCATTACCAAACTACGCAAATACCTTCAGCACGATGAAAGTGTGAGCATTACGAATGTTCATGGGGTGGGGTTTAAGTTGGAGATTCGTAGCTCGTAGCTCGTATTTCGTATTTCGTAGCTGGTAGCTGGTAGCTGGTAGCTGGTAGCTGGTAGCTGGTAGCTGGTAAGCTATTGAAAAACTGTGTTCACTAAAAACAACGACAGCATTCAAATTAGCGCTTTGACAAGGATCATTCCGCGTTCTTGGCGACTTCTTTGAGCTAGTGGCGGTTCATTATCGGCATTCAACTCAATCGAAATTGCGAATCAAGGAGCGCGATCGCCGAGCTACGAGCTACTAATCCGATACACGCAGGGCGCATGCCGCGGCGGACCACTACCGAGTAGAGACGGCAGATATGAATCAATGCCCACCCAAATAGCAAACCATCAGTGATTGGTACTCCCAAAAACCGAGAGCCCATCGCAGAGAGCTCGATCGACTATAGACTATCGACAAGCTACTAGCTACTATCTACTAGCTACTAACCCAACTTCGCTTTAACGATTTTAGCTACCACACTCCCATCCGCTTTCCCCGCCATGGCAGCATTGGCTTGACCCATCACTTTGCCCATATCTTTCATTCCTTCAGCACCCGTATCGGCGATGATTTGTTCGACCTTAGCTTCAATCTCTGCTTCCGATAATTGCTTTGGCAAGAATTCCTCGATCACCGTCGCCTGAAATTCTTCTTCCTGAGCCAGATCTTCTCGGCCTTGCTCTTTGTATAGCGCACCTGCTTCTTTTCTTTGCTTGTGTAGCTTGGTGAGAATTTTCATCTCTTCAGCTTCGGAAATACTACCATCACCACCTTTCGTGGCATGGAGAAGCAATTCTGACTTTACCGCGCGCAAAACCGCAAGTTTGTCCTTGTCTTTGTTCTTCATAGCCGTTTTCAGGCCATCATTTATTTTATCTGCTA
>DATFKV010000015.1:0-2998 GCA_035268465.1 Cryomorphaceae bacterium
AAGTTTGCGGGGAATTACACCATTGATGCCTCACCGACGAATGTCACTGCTTCCAATATGGTGCCCGGCGACATCAGTGTAAACGAAGACGATGTGATCAACGGAGATGACCTCTCACTTATCCTTGATGCTTACAATACGCAGGATGGAATAGATGCCGCCTACGACGGCAATGCTGATATCAACTGCGACGGTTTTGTCGACGCACTCGATTTATCGCTGCTTATCTTCTTCTTCCTCGACGGCGGTGACAGTGCCCAACTTTAACCAAAACCATTTGAAAACAACGATTATGAAATCTTTGATAAAAACATCACTAAAAGGAGCGGCACTTGCGGGTGCCCTCCTCTCCTTTTCTTTCGCTACGGCGCAAGAGGCATCCTTTACCTTCTCTCCTGCTTCGGTGGAAGTCTACGAAGGCGAATCTTTTGAAACGCAGGTTTTGATCGAAACGGGAAATGTCCCGTTTACGGTCTTTGACCTTCATCTGGCTTTCGATACCGAATACCTTCAGGTAATGGACATTGAAATTATCGAGGCAGGTGCATTTAACTACCACGTACCCGCAGAGTTTTCTAACAACGAAGGGCGCATCGATGCCGCGGCATTCAAAACAAGCGCCGACGCTTCAGCGGAGTCACTGGCTTTGGTCAACATCACTTTTGTGGCGGTGTCGCCGACAGAGTTGACTCAAGTGGCGCACATCGAGAATGTCTTTCCGAGATCGATCATTGCCTACGGTGGCGAGAATGTGATGGGCCAAACGGGAAGATTGGATGTGAGTATTACGGGGAATGCACTTTCTGACGGATTGGATTCGAGTAATGAAAATTTCAACTTGAAAATCTGGCCCAATCCCGCTAAAGATTTTGCTCAGATCTCTTTTGAGTTGGCCTCTGAAAGTCAGGTGCGATTGGATATTTTTTCTCCTGAAGGAAAACTGATCGATTCGATTTTTGAAGGGAATGCTCAAAAAGATACGCCTTATCAATTTGAGGTTGAAATAGGCGAGCTCGCAGCGGGTAATTATTCTTGTCGGCTGGTAAGTACTGAAGGAGATGTGGTCAGCAAAACACTCACGGTCGTAAAATAACTTCATCAAGGGCGAGTCAATGTTTTGACTTGCCCGTTTTCTTGTCTTAAATTACCGCACCAAACTGATAATCATGCGCTGTTCTAAAAATAAAAAGCTTGCCGGGAGAGTCATCCGATTTATGTCTATTTGTGGCTTGTTCATATGTTCGTCTTTTGCGTCTTCTGCACAAACTGCTAATGGTTCAGTCAATCCGAATCCGGCTTTGGCCGAAATTGGCGATACGTTTATAGTGGAGGTAAATATTGATCCGAATGGCAGCAATATGACGGTTGCTCAGGTGGCCATGAGCTACGACCCCTCGGTTGTACAGATCAATACGGTGAGCCTTTCGCCCTCATCTCCTCTGAACATTGCCTTACCGGGAACAACCATCGACAACACTGAAGGCTTTTTCTTTATTGCAGGCTTTGGCTTTAGTCCTGCCACTTCACCATTTACTCATGTAGAAATTGAATTCCTTGCCGTGGGCGAAGGATCGAGTTCATTGAGTTTTGAAACGGAAGGAGTACTGGCAACATTATTTTCTGCAGGAGGAGCTAGTGTGACGGGAGATTTATCCTCGGGGCTGATTCTTGTCGGAGAAGCTTTTGATTGCCCCGGACTAAGCGCCAATATTGGAGACAGCTGCGATGACAATGATTCGGAAACTGAGAATGACGTGGTTCTGGCTGATTGCACTTGTCAGGGAACACCCATTTGCGCCTTACCTTTTCCGGCGGTAGATGAAGCAAGCTTGGCGACGGTGATCGGGAGCAATTCGGTGCAGTTCTTTTGGGCGCCCGTTGAGGGGCAAATCGGATGTCAGGTCCAAGTAGTGAGAGCACTTGGGACACCATTTGCTAGCAGAGTTTTCGTAGTTCTCGGTGAAAATGCAAACACATTTTCACTCAATAATAACTTGATTATTCCCTCGGTGACTCACGCATGGAGAGTACGTTGCGGTTGTTCAGCCAACCCGGTTATAGCAGGACCTGTAACCTCTTGGCAGGTGTTTACTTTACCCTCTTCCATCAATCTCACTTCTTCACCCAATCCTACCAACGGACCATCAACAGTTTCTTTTACTACTCAAATGGAAGACCAAGTAACGTTGGAAGTCTATGATATGAATGGTCGATTGATCGAAGAGGTCTATTCCGGTGCTGCTCAAGCCTCGGTGCCCTATCGCTTCGATTTTGATGGGTCTGACCTGAGCCAAGGAGTGTACATCTAC
Organism: Cryomorphaceae bacterium; assembly: GCA_035268465.1. Classification (GTDB taxonomy): domain Bacteria; phylum Bacteroidota; class Bacteroidia; order Flavobacteriales_D; family Cryomorphaceae; genus JAKVAV01. Next base: position 2,310 of record DATFKV010000015.1, read on the forward strand.
AGACTGACGACCGCAAATGAAGTCATAAATGAAAAATTCATGATCTCTAAATAATAATTTAGGCGACACCGGTATGACGAAGGTAGCGCAGAAATAAAACATACTGCTTCATCAGCGCCTTTCTAGAAATCTGAATTTGATCTGTACCAAACGAACGGTTTACATGCTGCCAAAAAAAGCATAGCTCTTCTTGGCAGTACCTGCCTGTCTTTCCAAATAGCGCATGAGACGACATGCCTTTTGGTATGATGGATGCCATTCCTCGGGAAATTCATGCATCAGGTAAACCAAATGCTTGATCGTCCCATTGGATTTGGTAAAGTCAACGGATAAAGTAGGTCCGTCGCAAATGCATGCTACCTTGTGTGTTTCATAAAATTTTGTGCTGACCTTACTCCAAGTGTCGGGCTTGGCATAACGCTTAAAGTAGTTCTCCACCTTCTTCCCGTCGATTTTAACGGGCACCCATCCGGCTTCTTCACCGATTTTGATCAACCCCGGTGTTTCGGGCAAGTACATCATGGGCATTTGAGCCTCGCGGTAAAACACCTGCCAAGGATCGCGATCGCGCAAAACCATAAAGTCCCACACTTTATCGGCAAAATAGGCGCGCCACCCGATCATGAAATAGTCTGTCGTAGTAATTTTTGTCGCTTTCATAAAGCGAAGAAATGACTTCAAAACGTAAG
>DATFKV010000016.1:0-5064 GCA_035268465.1 Cryomorphaceae bacterium
GCAATGGTTGCCATGAGGGTGGATGAAGAGATTACCCTTTTGACAAAAGACGTGATAGTCTGGTTTTGAGCTTTTCTGTCCAAGTTTTAAGACATAAAAAAATCCCCGCCCAGCGCGGGGATTTTGAAGGATAGATGAGAATAGAGGGTGATTAACTATCCTGTTTAATTAGTGGCTTATTGTACTTGTCGTATTCCTCTTGAGAAAGGCTTCCATCGCGGTCTTCATCGGCCATGGTAAAGTTCATGTTATTGATCTCTTCCGAACTCAGTTTACCGTCATTGTCGGTATCCGCCTTGTCGTAGTATTTGCCCTTTTCCATTCCTTGTTGGAATTCGATTTGGCTTAATTGGTCATCGTCATTCGTATCCCAATCTTCCCATTTGAATAGAGGACCGTCCTTCTTAATTGGAATTTTGTCCATTTCTTCTTTGCTGATATTGTCATCATCATCAGTGTCATATCGAGTCATGAAAACAGTCACGTATTCCTCCTCGTCTACATTTTGGTCACGGTTCCAATCCCAAGTATTGTATTCGTTCACGCGGTTGGCTGAAGTGTTGTATTCATTTTGATCGACCTTCGCGTCCTTGTTTTGATCCATTTCCTCAAAGTCCATAGAAGCCATTTGACTTTGACCTTGATTGTTTGAACCATTATCGGAATAACTGCCATTCCCATTCATATTGTCGCCATCCATTCCATCATTCATAGAATTGTCATCATCATATGTGGAAGTATTTTCACGATCCTGGGAATACATGTTGTCCCTGTCCTGTTCGTTCATTTCCGTGTTGTCGACATCTCGTGTTCCCTCTTCGCAAGAGGTGACTACGGCCAAGCCGAACATCATGGTAAATAATATTGTTGCGGTTTTCATAGTTGTAATTTTCTTTTTAGGATTTAATAAATAAAAGGCCAAAATCATTCCACACGCGGATTCATTCTGTAAGGATTGCTGTATTCGAATTCATCGTCGGACAAAAAGCCATCCTGATTTAAATCGGAGGAGTCGTAAGTCATGTCAATGAATTCTTCTTCATTCAAATAACCGTCTTGGTCTTGGTCGTAGGTAGACTCATAGGCGAAGCTTCCGCCTCTTTTGTCCCATTCTGCCTCGTCGATATTATCATCTTGATTCATATCATAATCTTCGTAAGGACCGAGTTCTTCCGACCAAGGAGACGGTCGATCCCACTCGGTTCTATCGATCATTTCATTTCTATCGTAATCGTAGCGTTCTCTGACGCCGCTGGTGTATTCTTCATTTTCAATGAGGCCATCGTCATCGCTATCCCAGTACTCAAAAGAGCGTTCTCGTTCCCAAGAGGCGCCGTATTCATCTCGATCCAGAATGCCGTCTCGGTTGGTGTCGTACGTGTTCAGACTATTGGTAACTTGGGAAAAAGCGCAAGTTGATGCCGCAAGAAAAGCAGCTAGTATAAGGTGTGTTCTTTTTATCATTTCGCATTTTAGTTCGAAATGAAGCGATTACTATTCCAAACCGGCCCCAATGGATATAATCTCCTCGAAGACCTTTCATTGTGCGGGCTTTATCAAAGGCAGGCGCGGGGTGGTGTCAGGATAAAAGATGAAGTGGCCGGGGAATGTTGCCCGTTTTATTTCTCAATATTTCCCCATATCGGAAATACAAAGGGGGGCTTATCTTTTTGTATGAAGGAGTGGTAGAAGATTTGAATTCTCTATTTCTACTCCTTCCATTTTAAAGACTCAATGACGATCTCCTCAAAACCGGGAAGCGTGCGGTAGGCAAAATCCACTTTCCAATCAGACGGATATTCGCGACCGGCTTCGAGGTAGTGCTTCTCATCGGGACGCACGCGACCCATGGTTGCATCGTTTTTTCGATAGTTGATCACTACGGGAATGTCTTCGTAAAGCAGAAAGTACTCCGGATGTGTGAGGTAACCCAAAGGAGTGGTGTCGTAGGGTATGAATCCGGGTATTCCGAACATGTTTCGCGCTCGTTCTTGCCACGGTACCATAAAGGCATTGAGCCATTGATCGTTTTCGCTTCCTTTGGCTAAGAAGTCGGTGTCGGTGCGGCTCAGTAGCAAGTATTCGCTGCATTGAAATCCGCTGAGAACCACTTTTACTCCCGAGTTTAGAATTACTCGAAAAGATTCAACGTCCTTTTCAAAATTGTAATCGTGCACGGTGTTTTGTCTCAAACCGGGTTGGAATCTGTATCCGGTGGTTCGCCCGGCGCAGAAAACGATTTCGGTCATCTGATCGGCCAATTCAGGATGGTTTACTAAAACCGTGGCTACGTTTGTTGCAGGTCCCAAGGCCAAGATGGCCATTTTTTCTTTGCGCAGGGCTTCTGCCAATGCTTTTGAAGCCGCCGTTTCCGTGCCTAAGTCGTCTGCATCGGGTGACCCTTGGTAAACAGGGATGGATCTTTCCGGTGCGTACCTTTCCAGAATCTCATTGGTGATTTCCTCGCCGTACTCCACCTCGGTAACCAAGGTGATTCCGGCAATTTCGATGTTGTCTTGTGCCAAAGCCATGATCAGCGTTACACCGTCATCGATTTCGCGTGGAGCCCTTTCAGGAAGTCCCATCATGATGTCGGTATCAAACCAAATTCTCTTCGGGTTATCTTGCGAAAATGCCGATTGGCAAATGAGCAGGGCTAAAAATGCCAATGCGTAATTCCTCATAAATTCAATAATTTCAAAGCTTTCAGACTAAGTTTTTCTTTTTCTAAAACGGTTCTGGTCATAGGCAATTGGGCCACGCCATATAGGCGACGTAAAATTTCAATTCCCGCGAATTGATCGGAAAGCGATTTGTCATAATCACCATAGCGCCGCAAAATGGTATTGATCCCTCTCTCGCTCATTCCGCAGAAAATCAAGTGAGCTTTGAATACACCCAACTCAAATTCCACAGGCCCCGTGAAGCAAAATTCGGGATCAATGATTTTAACTCCTTCTTCGGTATCCAGCCAACTGCCCGGAAAAAAGTCGCCGTGAAGCAATGAAGGCCCTTTTGCCGAAAGGTATAACTCACCTAATTCAGTGGCTCGTTTTCGCAAATCAGCGTTGTTCAACACTAGTTTATGGGCCAGTGCTTGAAGACCCTCTTGCATTTCATCCAAATTCAACCCGTTATCGGGGTTGAAGGGCAAGTCGAAAATATGGGTGTGATTCAATTCACGCATTTTGCGGTTTTCCAGCTCCTCTCCGTTTGCCGTCGATTCGTGCAGATTCCGTAAAAAGTGAACCAGTTCTTTGACCGCATTGGCCGGCAGAGCCTGCTCGCCATCATAAAAACGGGAATAGTCTCCTTTCTTGCCCAAATCTTGCATGACTTGAACATGGTTTTTCGCATCGTGATATAGCAGAGTGGGCAGGCAAAAAGCAATTGACCTTATGGCCCCGGCTTTTTTGAAAAAAGTACATTCCATAGAGGACCTTTCCACCGGTGCGGGGATCGACGGGTACTTTTGCACAAATGGATTGGCTTGTTTTACAATCAAACTTTTCCTCTCAGTTTCTGCTCTTAAGGTCAGGTTCATGTTTCCTTCCCCCGCTTTAGACAAGTTGATGATCTTTTCTTCAGAAGTGATGACTCCCACTTCTTGGAGGTAAGACTCTAAACCTTGAATGTTTGTCTCTTTCAATTCAAATTTCATCGCACTGATTCTCGTTAAATAATAGCTCTAAATCCGCCCTAAAAATAGTATTTATTCCATGTTAAAAGATATAACGAGCACCAAATTGAAATTGGCGGGGAGGTGAAGCCGAATTTAAACGGTAGGAGTATGAATCCGGAGGACCTACTTGCGCTTGGTTGCTTACAGATCTTGTGGTATTGTAACCGGACCAGTTTTGAGCGTTGAATAGATTAAATACGTCGGCACTAAATTCAATTCCTTGGTTTTCTTTGCCAAAGCTCCACAGGTATTTTATAGAAATATCAAAAGTAGTGGCCCAAGGCAATCGGTCCGTGTTTTCGTCAACTCCCGGCCAGCGATCTGCCGGTAGCCCGAAACTTTCTCCGTCACCGTTTAGATCACCCGTGCCAAAAAGAGTTGCATCTGCTACTCTTGTCACGGGTTGCCCGCTTTGAATCAAGGCGGTGGGAGAAATGGATAATCCCTTGATAGGCTGATAGATGGTAACCGCGCTCAATACGTGACGACGGTCGTTTTCGTCCCAAGTGTATTCGGCTTCAAAATCATTGTTGTCCTGTGCTCGCGTGTTGATGCTGCTGGTATTGCTTTTGGTCCAACTCAAGGTGTAGAGCAAGCGAAATCCCAATTTTCCGTCATTCACCTCTTTTTGGAGCATGAAGTTCAAGGCAGTGTATTCGGCTCTTCCATCGGTTTCGGTCATGAAGATATTTCTCGTGCCCCCTCTTAGCGTATCGCCTTGAACCACGCTGTAAAAACCGCTGTCATCGCTGTAGATCGGGACCGGTCGACTAGCGTCTGCTTCTGCTCTCGTACGAGGAGTTACATTATCGGGATCGATTCCTTCTTCAAAAAGGTAAGGTGACGCCACATTTAGATTGCGGATGACATAGAGGTTTTCGGTTCGGGTGTGCACTGCGTCAAATTTGAATAATGTCTCGTTATCGGGTTTGTATTGGTAGCCAAGGGAAAATTGATGGCTGAAAGGATTGTCCCAACCGTTCGGGTTCAGAATGCGGGTATTGTTTCTGAAAATAGCCTCGCGCTCATCGCTGAGATCATCGGCCGTGGGCCCTTCCAGATAGTCCACATCGGGAGCAGTGGCTTGAAGGTTTCCTTCAAAAGTGATTCGGTTCAAATCTGCGTCTGCATCGAGCCGTCCGAGACGCTGAAGCTCGGCGAGCTGCGCTTTAAAATCGTTGGAGTTGTTGCTGAATTGAAGGGCATCGCTGTATACTGCGTACTTGATCTTATCGTAGAAAATCCCGTATCCTCCTCGAATGACACTATTTTCAGTTAGCTGAAAGTTCATGCTGAGTCGGGGAGCGATATTGTCCCAGTCGCCCTCCGTCCCTCCCGACTTAGAGAGGTTGTCGTAATCCCAGCGCAGTCCAATGTTTGCC
>DATFKV010000017.1:0-3531 GCA_035268465.1 Cryomorphaceae bacterium
TGAAAATAGAGAGACCACTCCATAGCATCAAGAATAAACGCCGCGGTGAGCGAAAGCATAATGACGGGCAAAATAAGGGTTAAGAGAATCAAGGCCCATTTTGGATAGGGTTTGATTGGCTCCCGTGAACCACTCACTGAACTTGACTCTCTTTCCTCTTCGGCTATTTCGGCACCGGCCAGATAGCTGAAAATAAACTCAGGCTTATCGCCAAACTCTTTGATGAGCTCCTGCCTTTCAAGGATAGCATCATGATTGGTTTCGTTCCTTCTTAGGAGATCTGCCAGAATTCTCTTTGCGCGCGCCGACTTGGTTCGGTTGAGGTATTCAAATATGGAAGAGGAACCGAATATATCGAGATCCGAAGTGTAGGGATGACTTGAGTCTATGAATTCGGAACCGTTATCGTATCCTTTAGCTTTGCGGTTAAGAAATGAAATTTCAAAGTCAGCGTAGTTCTTCACCCGTTGTACTTTATTCTTTTCAGCTTTTAAATCAACATGACGCCTCACTACAATAAGGAAAGCAGCAAAAACAACAACGCCGACGCCAAGTGCCACATTCGGTTGATCGCTGAATCGCCAAACTCCGACGATCGCCAAAATAAACAATAGCAGTCGGCCCCAGCTAAAAAAGCCTATTCGCTTTTTGAGGTCGGTAATCTTTGAGGAATACGCTTTTGAAATATGCTGGTATGTTTTCTCCGGATTCACAGACGGCAAAGGTAGCTATTGGTGTGGGTTGACCGACTCATTTCAGAAAATTCCCTTTAATGTTGTGTAATATAATGTAGCTACATATATTTGCATCATGATAATTGAAGAAGCCATTCAGCAAAAGAAATTCAAGTCTGAATTTGAGAAGCTTGTGGTGAACATCATTTACACTTCTCGCTGGCTGGAATACGAAGAAGGAAAGCTCTTTCGGAAATACGACCTTACCCTACCTCAATACAACCTACTGAGAATATTGCGCGGTCAATACCCAAAAGCAGCTTCAGTGAATCTTTTGATCGAGCGAATGCTAGATAAAAGTTCCAACGCTTCCCGAATTGTGGAAACCTTACGAAAGAAGGGGCTGGTAGACCGCAAAGCATGCAAGGCCGACAGAAGAAAGGTAGATGTAATCATCAATAAGAAAGGACTTGAAGTTCTTGAAGAGGCCAACCATGATATGGCGGAACTTCACAAAGACCACCAAAAAGCTTTAACAACAAAAGAGGCAGAACAACTAAACAATCTCCTCGACAAACTCAGAACAATAGAATAACAAACAATTTAAAAATGAAAAAAACAGCAACTTTTTTAGCCGCAGCATTCTTCAGCTTGGCGGCCATCGCAGGATCAGGTGAGAAAGAAACTTACACCGTTAACACCGAAAAAAGTACAATTTTCTGGACAGGAAAAAAAGTAACGGGAGAGCACACAGGCACTCTGGCAATCAAAGGTGGTTCGGTGACAGTAGAAGACGGAATACCGGTAGCTGCATCTTTCGACATCGATATGAATTCCATTGTATGCACTGACCTTGAAGATGAGGGAACGAATCAGAAGTTGGTAGGACACCTGAAGTCGGACGATTTCTTTGGAGTAAAAGCGCACCCGAACGGTCAGTTCGTAGCCACTTCATTTACACCCATCGAAGGAGCCACAGGAAGAGAGGCCAATTACAAAATCAAAGGAACCTTGACATTAAAAGGAATCAGCCACGAGATAGAATTTGACGGTTTGATTGCGATGAAAGGCAATGGACTGGTTTCGAACGGAAGTGCTGAGTTTGATCGTGCTAAGTACGACATTCGCTACGGTTCAGGTTCATTTTTCGATGATCTCGGCGATAAGACGATCTACGACGAGGTTGGCTTGACCTTCGTACTGTCTGCGTCCAAATAAGCAGAATTAGGTTTGAATTATTGAGCCATCGTGCGTTGCACGGTGGTTTTTTTTATTACATATTTTTCCAATCGGGCTTAACCACTCTTACCTTAGGTTTCTTTTCTTCTTTTGTTGGGAAGAAGTATTTAAAATCAATGGCAAAATAAGCACCCTCAATAACGCCTCGGGCAGCATACCCGGGAGGAATGCCATCTCTTCTATAATTAACTTGGGAGGTCATTATATCGTCAAAAGGTTGATGAAAAGACCCGCCCAAGTAGAAGTACCCATCCTCTTCCGTGCGAAACTCCACCCCTACTCCCCCAAGTATGGCACCGTCGAGTACGTTTTTTCTCAAGCCACCAAAAGAATAGGTGTTTCCCAACCCGAAAGCTTCAACATTACTTGCGATAAAATTGGCGGACACACCTAAAGCCACATTCGCAAAAAGTTGCTCTCCCAACCGAATATAGACAAGCCCTTTGAGCGGAATCTCATATGAGATGATATTCAGGCGAGATTGATCCGTTTCTCCGGTTATCAAGTCACGAAAATCGAGCTCATACCTTAGGCGTGTATAGCTGATTCCGGTTTCAATATTCCAGAAATCAGTCAGCCTGATTCTGACGATACCGCCAAAGCCGAAGCCTCCTGAAAATTCGTAAACACTGCGAAAATTGTCATCGGCATCTGCGAGGACGACGCTGTCCAAATTGAGAACACCAAAATTTTGCAGTGAGCGAATTTCTATCCCAAAACTAAGTTTAGGCGGCACCTTCTGTGAAAGAAGGGACGATGAAAAGACTGAAAGAAGAAATAAAATTAGAATTACTCTGATTCGCATTAAGTGCCAACTATCAACTTTTGGCCCACCTCAAGAGATTCAGTGCTTTTCAATCCATTCATAGCACAAAGCTCTTCTACAGAAAGTCCGAAAAGGCGAGCAACGCGATAAAGGTAATCACCTTTTTTCACTTGGTACCGGTTCGTTTCAGGAACGGCAGCCAGAAAAGCTCCTGACCTACTCAACTGAATGACATTACTGCGGAGTTCATGAGTTCTGAAATTGATAATCTGAGACGGCTTGATGGGAACTCCCTGAAAGCGTACTTCAAAATGAAGATGCGAACCGGTAGAATTACCTGAACTACCACCCAACCCCACTTCATCTCCGGCCTCTACTATGTCACCCGGTTTTACTTTGAACCTGTGAAGGTGGGCGTAAATAGTTTCTAATCCATTGTAATGCCTTACCACCACTACCCTTCCGTAACCCTTGTAGTAGCGAGCCACCCTTACCACACCGGGAAAGGCAGAATGGACAGGATCCCACACTTCCAAATCGATGTCTATTCCGTTGTGATTCCTCCCGTATCTCCAACCAAAATGACTGGTCACAACTCCCGCAAACGGGGTCTGAAAATCGCAATTGGAAAGGCTATCAACCAACAACAAAGTCAACGTTGAATCAAAATCGGTAAGCTTATTCCGAAATGGATTGGGCACTTGAGTATTCCACTCTTGGTAAAATGCATTGGCGGGATATGGACTACCGTCGGCGGGAATATACAAGTCGAACCCGGTTACTTTCTCAATCGCGCGGTCTATTGCTGCCATGTAGATATTGACGGCATTCAAAGCCGTTTGATTGACCTCG
>DATFKV010000018.1:0-3415 GCA_035268465.1 Cryomorphaceae bacterium
CAGTTTTCAGTTTTCAGTTTTGACAGACTGAAGACCAGCGAACTTCAACTATAGTTCCGGATGTCATGATTTGAATTTTGGAGAGCTTGACAGAACTCAAATTTAAGGCGGAGATACTTTATAGTCATTCCCCGAAATGTAGATTTATCTGCCCGTTAAAACCATCTGTTTTCCGACGCTTTTTTCTAAACGTGCAGTGCGTAGTGAGTAGAGCCAAACCGGGAAAACACTGCACTATTTTTGAGTCCAATTAGTCAAAAATTTAAACCATGGACTTAAAAGATAAAGTAGCCATCGTCACCGGTGGCGGATCGGGAATCGGAGAACATACCGCCAAACTTTTTGCGCGGCACGGCGCGAAAGTGGTCGTGAGTGATATCAACGAGGAAGGTGGAAATCGAGTGGTCAAAGACATCAGGGACAATGGCGGCAATGCCATTTTCGTGAAAGCCGACACAGCCAATCACGAGGATTCTAAAAAGACGGTAGATGCCGCGGTAGAAAAATTCGGGAAATTGGACATTGCCGTGAACAATGCGGGAGTGGGAGGACCTCAATCCAAAATCGGCGAAACCGACATAGAGGCCTGGAATAGTGTGATTGCTATCAATTTGAACGGCGTATTTTACGGAATGCGCTATCAAATTCCTGCCATGCAAAAGAATAAGGGTGGATCAATCATCAACATGGCATCCATACTCAGTCAAGTCGGCTTTGCCACGAGCGGGGGATATGTTTCGGCCAAACATGGAATAGTCGGACTGACGAAAAACGGTGCTTTGGAATATGCGGCAGAAGGAATTCGGGTAAATGCCGTAGGGCCGGGATTTATCAAAACTCCCCTTATCGATGAAAATCTGCCCCAAGAACAACAGGATCAATTGGCGCAAATGCATCCGATAGGACGCTTGGGAAAGCCCGAAGAAGTTGCGGAACTCTGTTTGTGGCTGGCGAGTGACAAGGCTTCTTTCGTCAACGGTTCCTATTATGCGGTTGATGGGGGTTATTTGGCTCAGTGATGGACGTAGAACGAGGTAGCTGTTAGCTGTTAGCTGTTAGCTGTTAGCTGTTAGCTGTTAGCTGTTAGCTAAAATAAAAAATCATTCTTGTGCTTTCCAGAGATAAAGACTTGCCACGCTGCGGTAGGGAGCCCAGATTTCTGCTCTTTTGATTAAGGTTTCTTGGTTTTGTTTTTCTCCATTGTAAAGAAATCGTTCCATTCCACGGCGAATGCCCAAATCTCCGACAGGGAACACATCTTCGCGCAAGAGGGTAAACATGAGAAACATTTGGGCTGTCCAGACTCCTATTCCTTTAATTTGGGTGAGTGCGCTTACCACCTTTTCATCAGACAATTCGTGCAGTAGACCGTAGGCTTCAGGATTTGTCGAGAAGGCTTCTGCCAGAGCATATAAATAGGTGGTCTTTTGACCTGACAGCCCTGCACTGCGAAGTTCTTTAGAGCCGGTAGACAATACCTTTTCAGGAGAAACCTCATTCTCCAAAACCAGACAAACACGCTTAAATATGGTAGCCGCGGCTTTCAGGGAAAGCTGCTGAGAAACAATGCTATCCACCAGTGATTCAAAATTCTCTCGTGGGGGCGGAAGTTTGATGGCCCCCGCATTTTTTATAATCGTATGAAGCTGTGGATCGGATTGAATGAGACGGGGAATTGCTTCGGAAAAATTCATTGAATAAAATATGGTGGAGATTAAATTTAATAACCTCAATAGTAGCAACTTAAAATAAACTCACCTTTGGTATAACTGCAAATAGCAAGTAAATGCAGCAGCAATGATAGGCTGAAAAGAGCAAGAATTGAGTTTTTTTGCTTACTTCGCTGCTTCATTATAAAAACATAACCGATGAAAAAACTAATTTTCAGTGCATTATTTGTATTTGCCGCTATTCTTTCACAAGCGCAAGAAGAAGGTAAATTTAGAGTGGGATTAAACTTGGGAGGAGCCTTTCCTTCAGGTGGCTTTGGTGTCATGGGTGATCTTGAGGCAAAATATAACCTAAGCGATAATATGAATGTCGGAATTCGCTTTGGAAGTGCTGCACTCGTTAAAGACATCGAACAAGATGGAGCAGGAGACCCGATAGAGGCCGATGTTTCTGCACAAGGAAGCTACTTGGGAACATTCGACTACTACTTTCCTCTTTCGGGGTCATTTACACCTTTTGTAGGTGCGGGAGCAGGTATCGTGAGTATAGCCGCGGTCAGTATTAAAGATGGAGATGACGAAGATGATTTTGGTGGGCTAGACGCTTCGTCGAAATTCGGAGGTATGCTAAGAGGAGGTTTTGAAGCCGGAAAGTTCAGACTAACTATGGAATATAACCTTGTGCCAAAATCAACCATCGAAGCTGTAGATGGCACCGAGCTAGGTGAGGTTGGAAACGGATTTTTCGGTGTTACCATCGGTTTCTTCGTAGGCGGAGGACGCTGGTAGTCTGTAATTTCAAAATAAATTTGCAAGGGGTTTTCAAGCGAAGACCCCTTTTTTTATTCATACCTCAACGCATCGATCGGATCAAGAGCCGCAGCTTTTTTGGCAGGATAGTACCCACTTACCAACCCTACGAAAAAACAGAGTAAGACACCACCGATGATCCACACCCAGGGAATAATGAAACTGCTCCCGATGAAAAAAGAAATAATGTTTCCTACGGAAATGCCCAAAATAATGCCCAAGAATCCCCCGATTTGACCAATGAGAATGGCTTCAACCAAGAACTGATTTCGGATTGTCGATGATGCGGCACCAATGGCCTTTCTCACGCCGATTTCCCGGGTGCGTTCCGTCACCGAAACGAGCATAATGTTCATGAGCCCTATAGCAGCACCCAGCAGAGTGATTCCCCCAATAAGCGTGGCAATTAAAGCTATGATTCCAATCTGATCGAGAACGAGATTGGCCAGGCTATCGCTTTGTGTAGTACCAAAGGTATCGTCTTCACCGGGGCGATCGCCCCTTATGTTTCGCATGAGGCCGGTTGCAGCAACCTTGGCAGAAGGCAGTTCTTCAGCTCTTCCCGTCTGCACATTGATCACATAATTGGTACTCGAGCCGCTAAAGTTCAACTTGGCATTGTTGAGCGGTATAATGACTTGGTTATCTCCGCTAAACCCGATGCTGTTTCCTTTGCTCTTGAGCACGCCGATGACCGTAAATCTTTTAGAGCCGACGAAAATGCTTTGATCCAGCGGAAAAACCAATCCATCATTGAACAGTTTGGCCTCGACATCTTTTCCGATGATAGCCACCGGAGCGCCTTCGACGGATTCGGTTTCAGTAAAATTTCGTCCCCTTTCCAATTCATAACCTGCGGTGGTAAGGTAATTTTGGGTGGCAGCAATGACCTGAACATTCGGATTTGTTTCTTCGGAGCGAAACTTGATGGTAGC
>DATFKV010000019.1:0-6643 GCA_035268465.1 Cryomorphaceae bacterium
GGAATATTCCGAAGAGAACATCCCTTACAAGCCGAAAGCTAGCCTTGAAATTGACATGAGCGGAATTCAGCCGGGAGAATTTACGATGGTATTCGGTTTTCCCGGTACCACCTATCAGTACCTTACCAGCTACGCCGTGGACTATGTGACCAATGTTCAAAACCCGGTGCGGATTTCCATGCGCGAAGCCAGCTTGAGTGTCATCGACGCTGCGATGGAAGCATCAGACGAAAATCGCATTAAATACGCAGCCAAGCAATCCCGAATCAGCAATGGCTACAAAAAATGGATTGGCCAAAATATGGGGTTGGAGCGGTTCAGGGCATTGGAGAAAAAGAAGGAACAAGAAGCTGAATTTTTAGACCGCCTTTCAAAAAGCAACAGCACCGAATACGGCGGTCTATTAGAGGTGGTCTCTGAGCTTTACGATAAGAATGAAAAATACCAATTGGCACGAGATTACCTCATTGAATTCTTCTACTATGGTACGGAACTTACCCGCTTTTCTACCAACTTTAAAAATATCGTTGAAAACTATGACAGTCTGGAAACTGCGGGTTCAATAAACGAGGAGTTAGAGAAGTTAGCAAAGGTTATGGATGGCTTTTACAAGAATTATGATGCCGCCGTAGATAAGGGGATTTTTATAGTTCAACCACCCATATTTATGCCCGGATGTCCGGCAGAATTGATGAGTTCGACTTTAGCTGAGAAAGCCAAGAGATCGGGAAATGATTGGTCAGAAATGGCAGATGAAATCTACGATGAAAGTATTTTAGACGACCGTCAAGAACTGGAAGAGCTCCTGAGTAAATCCGGAAAGAAAATTGCAAAAACCCTTTCTAAAGATCCTTTTTATTTGATGGCTGAAGAGCTTTTGAAAAATTACGACGAAAAAGTTCGAGAAGCATACAGCGTGTTCAAGTTTCAAGAAGGCGAGTTAATGAAAGACTACGTGAGGCTGACGATGGAACTTTTCCCCGAAGAGGATTATTGGCCCGACGCCAACAGCACGCTGCGATTGACTTATGGAAAGATGGAGGGCTCCGAGCCGGTCGACGGAATGGCCTACCAACCGTACACGACTTTGGAGGGGATTTATTACAAATACATTCCCGGCGACAAAGAATTTGACGTTCCCGAAAAATTATTGGAGCTATACCAAAACAAGGATTACGGTCAGTATGCGACTGATGGTGAGCTCAGAGTTTGTATATTAGGTTCAAACCATACTACCGGCGGAAATTCGGGTAGTCCGGCTTTGAATGCCAAGGGACAATTGGTGGGCTTGAATTTTGACCGAACTTGGGAAAGTACCATGAGCGATATCATGTTTAATCCGGAGATCTGCCGCAACATAATGGTTGACGCCAAATACGTGCTCTTCATCATCGATAAATTTGCCGGAGCCGGACATCTGATTGAAGAAATGAAGTTGGTTTTCAGCGAAGATGCTGATGAACCCGAGACCTCAGACGCAGTCGAAGAACCTTTAAAAATGGAGTAATATGTCAAATTGGAAAGAAGAAAACGATAAGCTAACCCGAAAATTCGAATTCAAAGACTTCTCTGAAGCTTTTGCATTTATGACGCGTGTTGCCATCGAAGCCGAGCGGTTGGGACATCATCCTGAATGGAGTAATGTTTACAACACGGTTGAAATCAACTTGAGCACTCACGATGCGGGAAATAAAGTGACCGATAAGGACCGAAAGCTTGCTGAGCGTATAGATCGTTTGGTGAAAGAGTGAAATCAATACAATTTTTTGGCGTGCTTGTATTTATCAGACACCATCAAACTAGCGCACCGTTTAAATCAAAAATTGATAGAGATTGGTAGGGAATCTTACACTTTTTTTCATATTTAAATTCAAAATCAGCGCCTTGTATTAATCTGCCGCACATTTTTCTAACTTAGCTCGTTTCAATGAACGACTTAGAATATGGGCAATACGCTTTTTGATAAAGTATGGGATTCGCATGTGGTGAAGAAAATTGAAAACGGGCCGGATGTGCTCTTCATTGATCGCCACTTGGTGCACGAGGTGACAAGCCCCGTCGCCTTCTTAGGATTAAAGGAACGAGGTATATCCGTTTTGTATCCCGAGAGAACTTTCGCAACGGCAGACCACAATACGCCGACAATCGATCAACACTTACCTGTAAAAGACCCTCTTTCGGCCAATCAACTCAAAGCGCTGGAGACCAATGCGGCTGAACATGGTATACCGTATTGGGGATTGGGTCATGAAAAAAATGGCATCGTCCACGTCATCGGACCTGAGGCAGGAATAACCTTGCCCGGAGCGACCATTGTTTGTGGAGATTCTCACACGTCGACTCACGGTGCTTTCGGAGCCATTGCTTTTGGAATAGGGACTTCTGAAGTTGAAATGGTTTTGGCCACCCAGTGCATTATGCAGCCTAAACCAAAGAGCATGCGTATCAACGTCAATGGAAAATTGAGTTTTGGCGTAACGGCGAAAGATGTGGCTTTATACATTATTTCAAAACTAAGTACCTCGGGTGCAACAGGTTATTTTGTAGAATATTCAGGTGATGTTTTTCGAGATATGAGTATGGAAGGCCGAATGACCGTTTGCAATTTGAGCATCGAAATGGGCGCTCGCGGCGGGATGATTGCTCCTGACGAAAAGACTTTTTCCTACATCAAAGGCCGAGAATACGCCCCGAAGGAAGCGGCGTGGGATACTGCGATGGATTATTGGAAAACATTGCATTCGAATGAGGACGCAGTTTTTGATAAAGAAATAAATTTTGAAGCCTCTGAGATTGAGCCGATGATCACCTACGGAACAAATCCGGGTATGGGTGGCGGGATTTCGCATGGAATTCCAAAGGCTGAGAATGTGGATGGTGGCGTTAGCTCTTACAAAAAATCATTGGCCTACATGGATTTCAATGAGGGAGAGTCGATGATTGACAAGACCATCGACTTCGTTTTTCTGGGTAGCTGCACCAACGGACGCATCGAAGATTTCAGAGCGTTTGCTTCCATTGTAAAAGGAAGGAAGAAGGCCCCGAATGTGACGGCGTGGCTAGTTCCCGGTTCTCATCGCGTAGAAGACGCCATTAAGGAAGAAGGTATTTTGGATATTTTACACGAAGCAGGTTTCGAATTGCGAGAGCCCGGTTGTTCGGCTTGCTTGGCAATGAATGATGACAAAATTCCTCCCGGAAAATATGCCGTCAGCACTTCAAACAGAAATTTTGAAGGCCGACAAGGGCCGGGGTCCAGAACGCTCTTGGCGAGTCCTTTGGTAGCAGCCGCAGCTGCCGTAACCGGAAAGGTAACCGATCCGAGAACCTTGATGCAAGCTGACTTGGTCTAGCGCAATTTCTACTCTCAACTATTTAGCAAACGACATGGCATACGATAAATTCAAGATACTGGAAAGTACGGCAGTCCCTCTTCCGATTGAAAATGTGGACACGGATCAAATTATTCCCGCTAGGTTTCTAAAGGCCACCGAGCGCAAGGGCTTTGACGACAACCTCTTCAGAGATTGGCGATACAATACGGATGGTTCACCAAAAGCAGACTTTGTATTAAACAATCCGAAATACAGCGGCAAGATTTTGGTCGGAGGCAAAAATTTCGGTTCGGGCTCCTCGCGCGAACACGCCGCATGGGCCATTTATGACTACGGCTTCAGATGCGTGGTTTCAAGCTTTTTCGCCGATATTTTTAGAAACAACTGTTTGAATATTGGTGTGCTGCCTGTTCAAGTGAGTCCCGGTTTTCTGGATGAAATGTTTGAGGCAATGGAAGCAAACCCGGATTCGAAATTTGAAGTAGACCTTCCCGATCAAAAAATAAGCATCGTCAGTAGCGGACTTTCGGAGAGCTTTGAAATTACCGAGTACAAAAAAGAAAATCTTCTGAATGGTTTTGACGATATAGACTATCTGCTCAACCTCGAAGAAGAAATCAAGTCCTTTGCTTCACAGACTCCCTTATAAACTCTACATCGGAGATTACCATGGCACGAACCATTGAAATAATGGATACCACGCTGAGAGACGGCGAGCAAACACCCGGTGTATCCTTCACTTCTTCTGAGAAATTGACATTGGCCAAATTGCTTTTGACCAAGTTGAAGGTTGATCGAATAGAAATAGCATCCGCCCGAGTATCTGCCGGAGAGTATGCTGCAGTGAAAAGTATAGCAGAGTGGGCTGCCGGAAATAACTGTCTTGAGAAAATTGAAGTCTTGACTTTCTTAGATAAAGGGGCCTCTCTTGATTGGATGGTGGAAGCCGGGACCCGTGTCCAGAATTTACTGACTAAGGGCTCATTGAACCACCTGACACATCAATTGAGAAAAACCCCGGAGCAGCATTATAAAGCAGTAGCTGAGATTATCGCTTTGGCCGAAGCGAAAGGCATAGAGACGAATGTGTACTTGGAAGATTGGAGCAATGGAATGCGCAACTCTCGTGAATACGTGTTTGAATACCTTGATTTTTTAGCAACTCAACCGATACGACGTATACTTCTGCCGGATACATTAGGAATTCTTTCACCGATCGAGACATTTAATTACTTCCGGGAGATTGTAGAAAGGTATCCCGAAATACATTTTGATTTTCACGGTCATAACGATTACGGTTTGAGTGTGGCAAACGTTATGGAAGCGCTTCGCGCAGGATGTCATGGGATACATCTCACCGTAAACGGTATGGGGGAGCGCGCAGGAAATGCTCCCTTGGCCAGTTGCATTGCGGCGATTAAGGATTTTATGCCCGAAATAAATACCACTGTTGACGAGATTCACTTGTATGAATCGAGTAAAACGGTTTCCACTTTTTCAGGGTTTAGCATTCCTGTGAATAAACCTGTTGTAGGCGAGAATGTATTTACCCAAACCGCCGGTATACATGCCGACGGAGACAGCAAGCACAATCTTTATTTCAATGATTTATTACCAGAACGATTTGACCGTAAACGAAAGTATGCTCTCGGTAAAACTTCGGGGAAGTCAAATATCACAAAGAATCTCGAGGAACTCGGACTAACCCTGAGTGATGAAGAAGTTAAAAAAGTTACCGCACGAATCGTGGAGCTGGGTGATCAAAAGAAAGTTGTGACTACCCAAGATCTTCCATACATCATTTCAGATGTCTTGCAATCGCATACTTACGAGAAGAAGGTTCTCGTGAAGTCGTATGTGCTGATGCAGGCTATGGGACTCAAGCCCTCATCTACGATGAGTATAGAAATCGATGGAAAGCTCTTTGAGGAAAGCTCACAAGGTATCGGTAAGTTTGATGCGTTTATGAACGCACTTCACAAGATTTACAAAAGTCGGAATGTGAGATTACCAAAGTTGATCAACTATCAAGCACGCATAGCTCCCGGCACTCGCACTTATGCCGTCGCAGAAACGCAAATAACATGGAAAGACGGAACCGAGGAGTTTATGACCAGGGGGCTTGACACCGACGAAACGGTATCCGCTATAAAAGCCACCGAGAAGATGTTAAACCTCGTTTTCCCTAAAGAACAAGAATTGACAATCAGCAAAAGATGAAGATGAATATCGCCTTATTGGCTGGGGACGGAATAGGTCCTGAAGTTATAGACCAAGCCGTCAAAGTAGTAAACGCCATCGCAAAAAAATTCGAACATGAGGTTACTTGGAAGCCAGCTCTGACGGGCGCGGCTGCGATTGATGCTGTCGGTGATCCCTATCCTGATGAGACGCACGAAATTTGCGCTTCTGCAGATGCGGTGCTTTTTGGGGCCATAGGTCACCCGAGATTTGACAATGATCCTACTGCAAAGGTTCGGCCGGAGCAAGGGCTATTGAAAATGCGCAAAAAGCTCGGATTGTTCGCTAATGTCCGCCCGACGTTCACTTTTCCTTCTTTGATCGATAATTCACCCCTTAAACGAGAGCGAATCGAAGGCACCGACTTGGTATTTTTTCGCGAATTGACAAGTGGTATCTACTTTGGAAAGAGTGGGAGAGAAGACCACGGCAATACCGCCTATGATACTTGCACCTACACGCGTGCAGAGATCAGGCGTTTGGCTGTAAAAGGGTTTGAAGCGGCCATGCTGCGTTCAAAAAAGCTTTGTTGTGTCGATAAAGCCAATGTATTGGAATCATCACGCTTGTGGCGGGAGACGGTTCAATCGATGGAAAAAGAGTATCCCGAAGTTGAAGTGTCTTATGAATTCGTTGATGCGGTGGCCATGCGTTTGGTGCAGTGGCCTAATTCGTATGATGTCTTGATTACGGAAAATTTGTTCGGAGACATCCTCACCGATGAGGCTTCTGTTATTTCAGGATCTATGGGACTGATGCCATCCGCATCTCTAGGAGAAAAAACATCTCTTTTTGAGCCTATCCATGGTTCTTATCCTCAGGCTGCAGGAAAAGATATTGCCAACCCTTTGGCCACGGTTCTTTCTGCGGCGATGATGTTTGAGACAGCGTTCGGACTCAAAGACGAAGCTAAAGCAATCAGATCTGTGGTGAATAGATCCATGGATGAAGGAGTCGTGACTGAAGACCTCGCTCGAAGCGGAAAAGCTTATAAAACCAGCGAAGTAGGGGATTGGTTGGCTGCCCACATTTAAGCCGAATAGAAGCAAAAAAAGCCTCGACAATTT
>DATFKV010000020.1:0-6480 GCA_035268465.1 Cryomorphaceae bacterium
ATTGTCTATTTGATGCCCAAACACGAAGTCTACTCCCGGGGCATTAAATCCGGGATCCATCCCGATAATATTTGAGCCTCGGTTATATCCGGGCAGCATGGTCCCTTCGTTTTGACTGTAGACTATACTCAAGTTCTTGACACTCATCAACAACTTGGCGAAATAATCGACTACGGTTATTGCATTTTCGTCTTTTTCTTTTTTCTCAGGTTCCTCCTCGTCATTTCCTTCCTCTCTCCCTTTGCCATCACGTTCTGATCTTCCGGACAGCGATCTTCCTCCACCTCTACCTTGCCGTTGGAATTTCCTATTCACATTTTTGAAGTAGTCAATTTTATTGTAAAGCGACAAGAAATTCAGCTGACCGTTTATCGAGATATTTCTGGAGTTCTGAATAACATTACCCAGCGTATCTTGAGAAAAGGGTGCACGCTGCCAATTGTAGCTTCCGCTATACCTCACATCCGTGCTGATCCAATCGAGAATCGGAATCTTGTTGATCGGCACTCGGTAGTTGGCAGAGAAGTTTTGATTGAAAGTGACATTCTCACCAAACCTCGTAATGCTTTCCCAAATGGTATCTCGGTATTGATTGTAAGAATCTCGATCCTCTCTGTCCACACGTCCCTCCGGTTCATCAATGAACGATAAGTTATTGGCGCTATAGGTCAACCTGATGGATTGCGTCAAGTCATGCTGAACATCGTAAATTCTATTCCAGTTAAAAGTTTTGGTGTAGAGAATAGGCTGTTCAAAATTAAAGACGTCGCTATTGTTCTTAAACTGTTGCTCGCTGTAAGTTCGATTTATTTCTGATCTAAATGAGAAGGATTTCGGGATAAGGGTAAAGTTAAAATCTCGAATTAAGGCCAAATAGTCGGACTTCCGCAGGAACTTGCTGGTGGCAAACGGCTTGATATTCTTGGGTTTGGCGGTGTAATTATACCCAAGGCCGACTCTAAACTGTCTTTGGTTGTCAAAAGCAGTATTGATATCGTAAAACTTCCTGTCGCTGTAGGCAAATGTGGCATTGAAGTTCTCAATGTCATAGGGCTGAGCTTTCTTTTCCGAATTGGTTCTCTCCTTTCTGACATTGGTGAAATTGATACTTCGCCTCCTCGTATATGTTTGAGATCGCTGTCTGAGGTCTTTTTTCTCTTCGGCCGACAGGCCTTCGGCTACCTCATCCAGCTCAAGGTCAGGTGCGAGCGGATCGAATCGCGGACGCACTACTTGTTCTGACTGTCCGATAAACATTGGAATTTTAACTCCGCTTTCTTCCGGCAAAAACTTACCCAATTCCAAGTTTGAATTGGCATCGTAGCCCATGGATTGTTCCTGTGGCCTTTCACTTACCCGACTTTCCAAGGCTCCGAAATTTGGAGTTGAAATATTTCCCGAAAGGGAAACGCTACCAAAATCAGCTAGCTGCGCATTCACTCTTGCTAGCGCTGCCCACCCCCCGTCATTGTTGAAATCTGTGAGGCGTAGCTCATTCACCCAAATTTCAACACTCTCTGTCAGGGCGTCATCCTCGGCCCAAATATTATCTGAAGAATTGGGGTTTCTCACACCGATCATAATGGAGCGAACGGAACTCAAGACGGGATTTCCTTTGATGCGAATCCTTCGATCACCATCCATCTCCTCATAAACGCTACTCTGTTCAAACCCTGATTGGTTTCTCGAGTTTTTTGCACTTTGAAGACGATCAAAATCAATCTTCATATTGTTCTCCTCGGGCCAAATATTCTGAGGAGTACTCGAAGCGTTGAGATCAGTGGGAAGTATAGGAATTTCGTATTCGTAATAATTCTGCTCGAAGTCAGTTCCCAATCGCACGAAAACCGAAACATCGCCGAAAGCCAGCGGATTGTCTTCGTTCAAGGTTTCTCCGTGAATGAACATTTCGAGATTTCCGTACATCCGCATGTCTATGTCGGTGCTCCTGAAAGCTGCCCGCGCATCTCCATCTTCCAGCTCTCTGACACGCAAAACAAGTGACTGCTCGTTCAGGCTTCGAAGGTTTGCCGTACCCGCGTCAATTTCTCGGGAGATTCCGGGAGGTGTCACATAATTCAATGGATCACGTTGGCTATTTTCTTCAATATTGACGGCGAGAACATCGAATTCGGTATTGCCGGGAGGACCGGGAACAAATTCCCCTTCGCGAAGTTCTTCGCTGTACCGACGCCACTCCCCGCGGATCAACTCCAAACGAGCAAATCTCAACACGACGGGAGTTTCAAAACCAGTGGTAATCATCCTCATAAATCGGATGGAACGCAAATCACGTATTCCCCCAAATGACTTACCCTCACGAACGGGGATCTTGAATTGGTACCATTTCACCAATCTTCCATCAGGAGCCACACCATCTACTACGTTGGTGATGTAGTTGTTTCCGACCTGCCAGGCGCCGGGCTCAATCTGTGGGTCGGGAAGATCAACTTCGTATTGATAATATGATTCCGCTTCACCGAGTGTCAAATCTTGGTTAATGTCTTCTGTAGTCGGTAATGTAGTCGCTTGAGTGGGATAATCTTCGGGGCTATCCTGCGTAGTCACGGAGTTTCCTTCAAAACCGTTAAAGGCTTTATATCGTTCTAAGATATCGGCATTCTGAGCATCGTATTCGGAGCCTCTGAAAAAGCGGAAATTATCGGAAGATGGATCATTCGTTGCCTCGGCAATTACTGCAGGAGACACACCTGGCAACGCGGTAAGTGCCGCGAGGTAATTTTCAAAATAAACACGCTCACCGGCATCGTCAAAACCATCAAAACCGACATCTTGAGCAGCATTTGAGTTGGTAGTATTGTCAAAGGCATTTACAATACTCTGGGTCAATGGTACCCTGGCCCAATTTGTGGTATCCGTAAGCAGCCCGTTCGGATTATCGGGATCAAGAGGCAATCCGTTTTCAAAACTCATTTGTCCATCCCGAAGAACATCTTCAGAAACGTTACCAATGTTCACCAAAAGTTTCCCTTGGGGGTTTCCTTGAGTTCCTACAAATTGACGGCTATCCACATTGTACGGGTCCATCACCCAAAATTGGATAAACTCCACGTTGGTTTGTTCGAAGTCAGTGGTATTAATTGCTCTTTGAATACCACCCCATCTTGATTCAGGATCGTTTAGCTCCCCCGTTTCGGGGTCAATTCCAGCCGAGAAAGGTGGTGTCGCCGCGGCATCGTAATTATATGGACCTCTATCTCTGGGGAAATACGACATATCCAACGTAGCGATATTGGCGGGGGTACCTGCCGGCAATTCCCTATCGGGGAAAACTTCGTTCTCAGTTACCTCCCTTTGGTAGTGTCGGTCATTGTTGACATTGTCGGGAGTGATATTGTCATTTCTGAAAAATAAGGGGTCCAAAATGTACCAGGCAAATTTGGCGCGATTGTATCCTAGTGCTATATCGTTGCTGAGCGATGCCTCGGGAAATTGATCGGGTTGCAACTGAGGAATTGAGGCAAGACCCCACGAAGCAAAGTTCCGAAGATCGATCAAAGAAATGGTCCCTTCAAAGTCATCGATGTAGGCATTCCCTGATTGACCTACTGCCTTGTTGTGTCCTGGAATGAGGTGGGCAAATTCCACGGCGGCGTCAATGTTTGAAGTTTCCTTGGTATTAATAAAAGGGAGAGCATCCACCACATCCGTCAGAAAACGAGACTCATCTTGGTAGCGTGCATCAAACCCCCAGAGGGTATTGTTCATTGGTTCGTCCCCAATGTTCACTTTTTGGGTCAAGGGTCGCTCATTCAAATTCATGATGGTAGACCCCAAGGTGAAATTATCATTGAATCGATAGTCGAATCTGGCTCCCATCAACCGTCGGGTCTGAATACTGAACAGGGTATTGCTTTCTACCGAAATCTTGATCGGCGTCTGTGATTCTAGCAGTCCTGAGTTCAAAATCTTTACGCGACCCAGGTTGTAATCTACCGTATAATCTTGATTCTCCACCAATGGAACTCCACCAGCCGTCACTTGCACCGCACCTTGAGGAATGTTGAGCGCGTTCAGAGCTATTTCATCGGAAGAGGCAGAGCGGTAATTCCCCTTCAGTTTGAAACGATTCAAGTAAAGGAAGTTTTGCTGCGCAACGATCTTCGTCGAATCGTAAAGCTGAGGGTAAACTATTCGTTCAATTTGAGTTTCGGGTACTCCTGCTTCTTGAAGTCTTTCCCTCAAGTGAGAACCAAAAGGCTCCACTACCGGGAAAAAGACTCGGCCATTCTGCGCGTTTATAGTTCCTCCCTCCGTTGCGGCATTGTCCACAAAATCAAATCGACCATCGGGTTGGGGATTTCCGTTTTGATCTAATTTATCCATCTCGAATATCTGAAGGAGAGGAATGTCTTGCACTTGTGGTTCAGGTATAACCGGTACATCTATACCTTCCTCGGGATCGTTGTACCATACGTTCAACATAAACTCTTGGCTATTCACCTGATAGGCTCCGAGTGAATAGACGTTTCTCATCATCAAATCCCATAGCGGATTTCGAACATCTACTACAGTAGACTTCAGCATCTTGAGAAAAAGCGCACTGGGAGAGGCAAACCCGTCATTGGACAAGTCACCCACCTGATACGTTCGACCATTCAACGTATACTGAAAAGCCACAGCGAGAACTTCTGCATTATTTAGCGCTTGATTCAAAGATATAAATCCCAAGCGCTGATTGAAGGTATATTCGTTGGGCGTAAGCTGACGGGCATTGCTCAGCCTTTCAAAGTCTCTTCCATTGACCAGTCCCAGACCAGCCAGAGCTTGAGATGATTGGGCAAAACCTCGAATTTGAGAATTGGAGGACATCTGACTGTAGAGGCTATTTTGCCCGTTGTCGGGAAAGTTATTCAGCGGGTTATCCCCGACATCAATGGGTAGATCATCATTGACATATTCAGCATCTTCTCCCAGATCGGTAAAAGCGATCACATTTCTGGTTTCCTGAACATTGGCGGTTTGATTTACCACCCAAACTTCAATACGAGTTATCTGAACGCCAGAATTTACAACGGGCAAATTTTGAAGAGCCCGGTCGTAGCTATCACGGAAGTAGCCACTTAGAAAGAAGTGACGGTTGGCTTCGTAATTATCAATCGAAATTTCAAAGTCCTGAGTTTGGGCGCCACCTTGGACGTTGATCTCTTTCTTTTGACCTCGTTCTTGGGAAAAAAGCGTGGTTATATCGAGTCTACCGAACTTGAGTTGAGTTTTGATACCAAAAAGACTTTGACTACCGGAAATCAACGAATTGTTTAGCGGCATGCTCACGTTACCCGCCTCAATTTTTTGGATGATTTCGTCTTCGTATCCGTTGTATTCGATTTTGGTTTGGTTCTCAAAATCGAACGTTGCCTCAGTATTGTAATTGGTGCTTAGTTTTAATTTATCTCCAATATTACCGACTACGTTAAGCTGTATTCGTTGATCGAAATTGAATGTAGTAATCCTTCTTTGATTTACAGGAATCTGCGGATTCTCATTGCTATTAATATTGGCTCCGAAGGTAAGTTCAGCAGTACCCTGCGGTCTTATATCTACGGTGTTTCCACCAAAAATCCGATCAAAAGCTTTGCTATTTACTTGAAGGCTGGGTCTAAAGGGGTCGGGGCCTCCTTCTTCATCACTGGCCATGGCATCAGCCGCTTGAATTTCACCCCAATAATCTCTTACAGAATTACTGTTGACGTAATCCATGTACTCTTCGAAAGTCATTACCGTGGGATTGCGGTAATCGATGTTGTCGCCGATACGTTTGTAGAAGTAGTACTGACCTGTCTCCGGGTCGTATTCGATAACATTATTCATGTTACTCGGATCAGTAAGGTTGATCCGACCATTATCGCCGTAGGGATTCACGCCATCATCTATCGGATATATTAAGTCCACCTCCGGAGAGTCTATGGGCATAATTGTCAGCTCAGGAAGGTTTACCACTTTTCGGGTAAAAGCAGGTCCTTCCGCACTCACAGACCAAACAAATAAGATAAGCGCACCTATCGCAAGAAGGCGCAATATGTTATGAAACCGCAAACTCAAAACACTTCAAAAGAGCTATAAACTCTTTAAACTTCTTTTAATCAAATCCTCAATTCCAATCGATTCATCAGTTGACTTCAGCACTTCGTCGATGACTTTCTGTGCTTTACGTCTGTCAAAACCTAAGTTTTGCAGAGCCTTTAACGCCTCCGTTCGAACTGTATTGCTCGAACCGTTAAAATTTTCAAAATTCACCTCCATCGAGCCTAGTTTATCTTTGAGATCAACGATAATTCGCTGGGCCGATTTTGCTCCGATGCCTTTAATTTTCTTCAGGGCTTCAACATCTTCAGAGAAGATCGCCTCCTGCAACTCATCCGGTCGCATTGCCGAAAGAGTAGCAATTGCCGAAGAGGGACCGATACCTGAGACAGAGATGAGATGCCTGAACATAGCCCGCTCCGAATCTTGAAAAAA
>DATFKV010000021.1:0-4604 GCA_035268465.1 Cryomorphaceae bacterium
CTGTATTATTTTACTACGTTTGTATCGGTTAAACATTAAACAAGTTAAACAAATGGCAAATTCAAAAACGGATGCAGCAGAGAAAAACCCTCTATACAAGGGAATGCAGCATCTCATTTACTCATCTGAACGACTCCAATATGAAGATTGAAAACACAAAAGCGCAAATGCGAAAAGGAGTCTTGGAGTTTGTGATTCTACAGCTTCTCAGTCAAAAAGAGATGTACCCATCTGATATCATTGGCGAGCTAAAAGAGTCCAAACTCATCGTAGTGGAAGGTACCCTATACCCTTTGCTTACTCGACTCAAGAATGCAGGTCTACTAGACTACCGCTGGGAGGAATCCAAGACGGGCCCTCCAAGAAAATACTACAAGCTCACGGAGCTGGGAGAACAATTTCTAAGCGAACTCAGCCAAACCTGGAACGAACTGATTCACGCTGTTAAACAAACCACTACCAAGGACTGACTATCATGAATAAGACAATAAACGTAAACATAGGCGGACGCATTTTCAGCATAGAAGAAGATGCTTACTCCCATTTGGAAAAATACTTGAAAGCCATTCGCAACTCCTTCGATGGCCATCAAAGTGCTGATGAAATCATTTCTGACATAGAGCTGAGAATTTCTGAACTCTTTGCCGAAAGAATCAATGACAGCAAACAGGTTATCGTATTGAGCGATGTAGAAGCGGTAATAGCCATCATGGGAAGACCTGAAGATTACATCGACTCCGAGGATGAAGAAATGGAACAAGAGTTTAAGCGCAAAACCTCGAGTAAAAATTATGAGAAACGCGTTTTTCGGGATCCCGATGACAAGCTATTATTTGGCGTTTGCAGCGGACTAAGCGCCTATTTGGGCTGGGACCCGATTATCTTAAGAGCGCTATTTGTCATCTCCACTTTGGCTTGGGGAGTCGGTCCATTGGTATATATCATTTTGGCATTGATTATTCCAAAGGCTAAAACGACGGCCGAAAAGCTGCAAATGAGAGGTGAGCCCGTAACGGTGGATAACATATCCAAGAAGGTCAATGAATCTTTTGCGGGCATGAAAGAGGACATTAAAGATTTTGGCAAGAAGAATGGCCCGAGGAGCGGAAGCTTCAATAATGCGGGAAAGCACATAGGCGACGTCATCAGTGATTTTTTCGAAGCCCTTGGAAAAATCCTGAAAGTCCTGATTGTCGTCTTGGCAAAGATCGTAGGTGTGTTCTTGTTGGTAATCGGAGCTTTTTCTCTGATGGCCATCATCACAACGCTTATGGGTATGGACTCCTTCCTACCGGCTTCAGGGTCTCAAGAGATGTCAGAATTTGTAAATTCAGTTCTCTACGACTCCACCAATAGAAATCTATTCTACTTCGGGGCTGGATTAACGGCAGGAATTCCGGCAATTGCCTTAATCATGCTGGGGGTCAGAATGCTCTTTCATAGAATTCGCTATTCGGGCATCGTGGCTATCTTTCTTGTCGTTGGCTGGTTTGTGGGAATCGGATTATTGGCGGCAAGCGGTATTCACTTGTTTGAAGACAGAAAAGCCGAAGCGGAATTTACTGAGACCCTCAAGATGGATGTGGATTCTTCCATTGACACGCTTGTATTGGACATCGAAGGAGGAGAGCTTTCTCGTTTCAAATTTTCAGGAGACTTTATCGATGGTTCAATTTTTTTCGAAGGGGGTGTAACAATTCCATGGGTTGATTCGACTAATCTAGTGTATGTGGGTAAGAACTCGATAACCATAAGGCAAGCTGCGGGGGATCGCTTTCTTCTCGAAGTTGAAAAATCGGCGAGAGGTTCCTCGCAAAAAGATGCCATCAGGAACGCTCGCCAAATGAAATCCAGTTGGTCAATGAGTACTGACAGCTTGAAAATCTCACCTTATTTTGTTTTAGAAAAAGGCAATAAAATTCGAGGTCAGGAAGCGGAGTATACGCTTTTTGTACCGGTAGGAAAAGCAGTTAATCTCGCTCCTCGATCGAAAGAAATCATCTACAACATTCCCAACGTTAGCAACACTTACGATCGGGATATGGTGGGAAAAACATGGCTGATGACTGAAAAAGGATTGAAGTGCACCACTTGCCCCGAGGCTGACGAAGAATGGATAGAAGAACAGGAGATGATGCACGAAGATGAGATAATAGATGAAGAAATAATAAATGAAGAGGTAATAGAGGAAGAACCAAGAAGCACAGAAAACCAAGAATAAAAATTGAAACGAATAAACTAACCATTAAACAAACCAAACACTATAAAGCAGGCCCTTTAGGCGGGCCTGCTTTTAAAAACTCAAAGCCATGACAAAGAAATACGCACCCGCACTCCTGTTGATAGCTTGTTTCGTACTCGTAGCCTTTTTGACCATGATTTACGGTTTTACTCATGCGGCACCCTTTACGGAAAAACCTACACAAGTAGAAAAAACATCAGCGGGATATTCCATGCCGAATATTGTCCCTGCCGTTTGGATGGGAAATCGATGAGAAGCAGATTATTAAGTCCTCCCGAGGCCGTTTACTGAAAAAGGCATTCGGAATTGCTATCTTTGCAGCATCTAAATGCCACCTACATGAAGACCGAAGAACAAGCCGTTTCCACAGAAGAGGAAGCGTTTATTCAAGAGATTATTGCAGATTACAAATTAGCATGCGAGAGCCGTGAGGCTTCACTTTTGGGTAGAAAAGAAGTTCTGACGGGAAAGGCCAAATTCGGAATCTTTGGTGACGGCAAAGAACTTGCTCAAATTGCCATGGCAAAGCAATTTCAAGACGGAGATTTCCGATCGGGTTACTACCGAGATCAAACTTTTATGATGGCCATTGGCGCCTTAACGATCAAAGAAGCCTTTGCAGGACTATATGCCAATCCGGATCTAGAGAAAGAACCCGCCAGTGCCGGAAGACAAATGGGCGGGCATTTTAGTACGAGAAACTTGGACGGTGAGGGTAAGTGGAAAGACCTGACGGCTCAAAGAAATTCTTCGGCTGACATCTCTCCTACTGCCGGTCAAATGCCGCGGTTAGTGGGGTTGGCGCAAGCTTCCAAAGTATACCGCGAGAACAAAGAACTGCATACGGGCTTTGAGAAATTCTCGAATAAGGGAAACGAAGTAGCCTTCGGGACAATCGGTGATGCGAGCACCAGCGAGGGTCTTTTTTGGGAAGCTTTTAATGCTGCAGGCGTATTGCAAATTCCCATGGTCATGTCCGTGTGGGATGACGGTTACGGAATATCAGTTCCCAAAAAGTATCAGACCACAAAAGGAAGCATTTCTGAAGCACTCAAAGGCTTTCAGAGATCGGAAGACAGTCCCGGTTACGAGATTTTTAAAGTGAAAGGCTGGGATTATGTCAACCTGATCAAAACTTATGAAGATGCCGTGGCTCTATCGCGGGAAGAACATATTCCCGTTCTCATCCACGTGGAAGAAGTCACTCAACCTCAAGGCCACTCGACCTCAGGCTCTCACGAGCGATACAAGTCAAAAGAGCAATTGGAATGGGGAAAGATCCACGATTGCATCACCAAATTCAGAACGTGGATTATTGAGCACGACTTATCTACTGAAGAGGAACTGGATAACATTGCCAAACAAGCCAAAAAAGACGTTCGCGCGGCACAGAAGGAAGCTTGGAAAGATTTTCAAGACGAGATTCTAGCCGAGCGCAATGAGGTCACTTCCATAATTGATAGAGTCGGAGGCAACGAAGAAGTTCAGTCTGTTTCTCAAGATTTAAAATCCTTAACCGACCCCATTCGAAAAGATGTTTTGTCAGGTGCTTGCAAAGTACTGTACAGTATGCGGAATGGACATGATCCGGTGCGGGTCGAACTGCAAAACTGGATAAAAAATTACCGAAAATTAAACAATGAGCGCTATAGCTCTCATTTGTATAGTCAAAGCGAATTATCTCCCCTCAAAATTGGAGAAAGCAAACCCACCTACGAATCAGATCAAATGGTAGATGGACGGATTGTGCTCCGCAATAATTTTGAAGCACTTTTCAAAAAATATCCTGAGATTTTGACATTCGGAGAGGATGTGGGGAAAATAGGTGGCGTGAATCAGAGCATGGAAGGCATGCAAGAAAAGTTTGGTGAAATTCGAGTAGCGGATACAGGCATTCGCGAAGCTACCATTATTGGACAGGGAATCGGCATGTCTATGCGTGGTTTGCGCCCGATTGCCGAAATTCAGTACTTGGATTATCTGCTTTATGCGCTTCAAGTTATGAGCGACGACTTGGCCACGGTTCACTACCGCACCAAAGGAGGTCAGAAAGCGCCATTGATCGTACGTACCAGAGGCCACCGACTGGAAGGAATTTGGCATTCGGGGTCTCCTTTAGGCGCCATTCTTGGAGCCATCCGTGGAATTCACGTTTGCGTTCCAAGAAATATGACCACAGCTGCCGGCATGTATAATACTCTGCTTCAAGGCGATGATCCGGCATTGGTTATAGAACCACTGAATGCTTACCGCATTAAAGAAAGTTTGCCTTCAAATCTTAGCGAATTTACCGTAGCCCTGGGCATCCCTGAGATCGTAAAAGAAGGTGAAGATCTCACCATCATTTCTTATGGCGCTACCT
>DATFKV010000022.1:0-7367 GCA_035268465.1 Cryomorphaceae bacterium
AAAGCATAATTGCAGATCCCACAAAATAGATAGTTAAGGGAACGGAAATATGCGTTCTAGCCAGCTTTTCCAGAATTGGATTCTTGAAAAGTGCCGTTGTTCCTTGATCCTTTGGTGCGTGTTGCATTTCGGGTTGTTTTACACAAAGATATTTTGATTCTTGAAACTGTCGGGTTTTTGTAATTTGATTTTGCCCATTTAACGGTTTATAACCTAAATGTGGTATGGATTGTTGAGCATTCAGAAATTCTCTAAAATGTTTGGGGATCGGGATAATTTCATACTTTTGCCGCTCAATTTTGCCCGGGTGGCCCCGATAGAGATCGGGATAGACTTCACCACCGGGCATTTGAAAAAAAATAATGCCCGGGTGGCCCCGATAGAGATCGGGATAGACTTCACCACCGGGCATTTGAAAAAAAATAATGCCCGGGTGGCGAAATTGGTAGACGCGCACGCTTGAGGGGCGTGTGAGCTACGCTCATGCTGGTTCGAGTCCAGTCCCGGGCACTTTCCAAAAAGCCGATTCATTGCGAATCGGCTTTTTTTTGTTTTACAGCGATCCCTTTGCTATCCTTGTTGTACTTTTTATTTTGCTATGAATTCGAATCTACTATCTATCATTCCAGCTCAACCCTATTGCAGTCCTTGGTTCATTTTATTTTTCTTGCTTCCTCTTTCTTCTTTTGGGCAAGAATCTGATAATAATGGGTTTAGGTCAATCGAAATTGAGAAGGTTACTGCCGCCGATTTTACCGTTCCCGATTCACTTTATGAAGAAGAAGACGGGGCTATCTACTTGTTTCATACGGGTCGGTCAAAACTGGAATATGATCCCAGAGGTAAACCCGAATTGTCATTGGTAAAGAAATTTCGAATTCTTGTTCTGAATGAGAAAGGTCTGGATATGGCTGACCGCGCAATATCGCTATATATCGGGAAGGATGATGCCCAAACAATTGGAGGTCTACATGGCAAAGTTTACAACTTGGTGAGTGGTGAAGTGGAAGCGGACAGACTGAAAAATTCAGATTGGCAGATCGACGAATACAATGACAATTATAAGCTAGCTCGAATTAGTTTTAGAAATGTCAAGGTAGGCAGTATCATTGAACTCGAATATGTAGTGTACGACCCTTTTGTTTTTCGAATGGATGATTGGGACTTTCAACTTGAAGAACCGGTCATTTACAGTCAGTATCAAGTATCCTACCCCTCAAATTTCGGGTATAAAATTCTAAAGTTGGGATACCACCCTTTGGATCAGTCCTATACTTTTACAAAGAGAGTGATGCGCGGAACGGGTGTCGCAGCCAATTTTGATTACGATCAAGTGAATTACCTCTTCTCGGCTAAAAATATTCCCGCTTTACGGCCTGAGCCCTATATCGATTCACCTGAAAATTATAGAGCCACGATACTTACGGAATTGCACTATTTTGACAACGACCGAACAGGCGAAAGACGGTTTTTCTACAAAGATTGGCGAGATGCGGTAGATGATTTTTTTGATAACGGGAAAAACGAAGATTTTTTGAAGGCTGATAATTTATCCGGCTTTTTCGATCCGGAAGTGAGCCATATGTCTGAATTAGATAAGATTGAAGACATTTACAATCAAGTGCGAACTGCGATGCGTTCTTCGGGAGAAGAGGGTTCAATCAACATGGATCGTAAACCCCGAAACATTCTACAGTCAGGAGCGGGTACGGCAAATGAAATAAATATGTTGCTGGTGAGTGCATTGCGAAAAAATGACATTGAGGCTTATCCATTACTATATGCTAAAAGAGACCGGAAAAAAGTGTTGTCGGAATTTCCGATTTTCACACAGTTTCAGTCTGTCATGGCCATTGCTTATGTCGAAGATTCTTACGTTTTATTGGATGCTTCTGATTTGACGCTCACAGTGGGAGAAATAGGAGAGATGTCTTACAACGGTGAAGGCCTTTCGGCAAAACCAAAAGAACCCATGTGGTTTCCTCTGAAAAGCAGCATGCCTTCCAAACAAAGATGCTCCATTGAGCTTTCAGAATTAGACGAGACTTCCGTAAAAGGAGAAATGAGGATAAATCTGACGGGAATATATGCCAATCGGGTGAGGAATAAGCTCTCTAGTATGCAGGCTTCTGACTTAAAAGATTATTTCAAACTCGCCGATGGCGTGAGTTTGGAGTATTCAGATAGCAATGTAAATGATTATGCAGATGAGCTGGAGATCAATTTTGCCATTGAAATCGCGCTAGAGACAATTGGAGAATCTTTTGTGTTTCCCGCCGTTGTCGTAGAGCCGATCACCAATAACCCCTTTGACAAAAAAGAACGCAAATATCCGGTCGTCTTTTCGGATAATTGGCAAGAGTCCTATACCTGCTTGCTCAGGTTGGATGCTGATCGGTACGACGTCGTTGTTCCTGAATCGAAAAATTTAATTCTTCCCGGCGAAGAAGCAGAACTTAATTTTGCAGCTTCCTATAATTTCGGAAGCTTGGTGGTGCGCAGCAGCGTGAAAATGAACAAAGATAAATACGATCTAGCCAAGTACGGGTCTTTGAGAACTTTCTACGATCAAGTGGTGGGTGCACAGGCATCTTTCATCGAAATACAAAAGAAGTGAGGCGCATATATTTACTAGCCGTGTTGGTTTTGTTTTCCTTTTCTGCAAAAGCGGACAGCATCGATGCCGTCGTCGAGAAATCCCACACGAAACTCGAAGTTTTCTCCGAAAAGAAAATATCCAATACCGTAGATCGAAGAATTCAAGTTATTTCCCAAAAGGGAGATGAGTATGCCCGACTCTCATTTTATGAAGATGATTTTCGGGAGATGCGGGAATATTCAGTTCGGGTGTTCAACGCTGCCGGGGAGTTGACAAAAACCTACACCCTCGGAGATTTTGAAGAGCAGATGTATTTGGAGAATTTGTACAGCTACAATGACTTGAGAGCTTTTTATTTGGATGCTTCATCATCTGCTCATCCTTACACCATAGAGTATTCATACACGGTCGAGCGCGATCATATTTTTGACTTCTCTTGGTCTGCATCGGTCTCTGAGCATACCCTAACACTCGACCGAGCCTTTACCTTTTCCCACCCCGAGGGTATGGATGTAAACATGTATTTTGATAGCTCTGAAGTCATCCACTCTCAAAGAAGGGAGGAGGACATGGTGGTTCATACCTTTCGAGCTGATTCAGCGCGAGCAGCCATTTATGAACCGTATTCACCACCCGCGGATAAAGGACGTGTTGAGATGGTGTTCAAGAATTTTAACTACAACGGATACGAAGGCTCGTTCCGGTCGTGGAGTACTTTTGGGAATTGGATGAACGACCTGTGGGAAGACCGAGACCGGCTTTCAAAAAATGCTTTCGAAGCGGTCTATCCCAATGGTTTTGATCACCTTTCGCCTGAAGACAGGGCTAGAGCAGCCTATGACTATATCCAAAATAATATGCGCTATGTGGCAATAACTTATGGCATGGGCGGGCTACAAACCATGGAGGCCAACGATAC
This sequence comes from Cryomorphaceae bacterium, assembly GCA_035268465.1. Lineage (GTDB taxonomy): Bacteria > Bacteroidota > Bacteroidia > Flavobacteriales_D > Cryomorphaceae > JAKVAV01. The sequence continues at coordinate 3,519 of DATFKV010000022.1, forward strand.
CTATAAAAAAGGCTACGGCGATTGTAAAGCACTGACCAATTTCATGCACTCGGTTTTGGCTTATGCCAATGTTCCTACTTTTCCTGCCTTGGTTTCAGCGGGCTCCGGCCACATCACTATCCATCCCGATCGACCCACAAACTCTTTTAATCACGTCATACTTTGTATTCCCATAGATGGCGACACATTATGGGCCGAATGCACCAGCAATCGATTACCGTTTAATTATTTATCTGATTTCACCGATGATCGTTACGTCATGCTCATGACCCCCGAGGGTGGGAAACTCACGCGAACTCCGAGATATACTGAGTCGGAGAATGTGCAAGAAAGATTCATCCGAATTGATGTTTCTGGAAATGGCTCAGCCGCAGTTGAGTTTGAAGGAACCTATCTGAACTTGGCCATCGACAATTCTCCTTTCTACATGAAGGAAGTGGCGGGCTTAGACGATGAGGAGGTAATGCAATACGCATCTCTGATGAAGTCGTTTGATGTAGGCCATCTCCAGGTGGAGGTTTATCCCGGCGAGCAGCCCGTAATGAAAGTAGATGCGAACGTTCAAGACAGAGTTTTTGCAAAACGAATGGGTAGTAAAATGCTGATCAAACCTTTCCTTTTGCGCGATCATTTTCCCGAATTTTCCGCCGACGAGAGAAGGAATCCGATATTTTTTGAACGAGGATTTACCTACATTGATACGGTGGAGATAACCTTACCCGAAGGTGTGACTCTTACGTCCGTTTTCAAGGACATGGCTTTAGACTCAGACTACGGGCACTTTAAAATAGAGGGTTCACTCAATGCAGAAGAAAATGTCTTGTCCGTTTCTCGGATGCTGGTATATCCTGCCGGCGAATATCCGAAGGAGGATTATGCGGAGATTAAGGAATTCTTCGACGCTGTTTCGAAAGCATCCACTGAACGCCTTGTATTGGGTCTTTAGTTATTTCCGCAAGGATTGATTCCAAAAACCTCAGGCCGTTTGCGCAAGTGGTGATTTAAGGAGAAATATCAATTGGTGAGCAATTATAATTCTGTACCTTTCTGTCATGCCTGCCCGACCATCATTCCTAAGAGGCCTTGTGGCCATGTCTATCATTCTTATCCTGATGTATTTCGGTAGGTCGGTTTTTGTGCCCTTGGCTTTTTCGGTGCTGATTGCCTTTGTGATTTATCCTATCTGCTTGAAATTGGAAAGCTTGGGATTTGGCAGAATTTGGGCCATATTGCTCGGAGAATTACTGGTGCTGCTCTTGGTCGGTGGAGTGCTTGCTCTTCTGGTGTGGCAATTTTCAGCCTTCCTCAATCAATGGCCTTTCATCAGTCAAAAATTACAGCTTGCACTCTCTCACTTAAACCAAATGGTCATTGATCAGTATGGCGTTCCCGTAGATGCGCAATGGAATTACATGCAATCTCTGCTGTTTGATAATACCGATCGACTATTTTTGGTTTTGCAGAATCTTTTATTCGTTTCAGCGAATGGCTTGGTCATGTTCGTGCTCATACCTTTCTACACCGCTCTTATTTTGATCTACCGCAATATTTGGGTCAAGGCGATTGTCGCCGCCGCAGGGGAGGCGAATCGAAAAAGAGTTATCCGTTTGGTAAAAGGCTCCATTCGCAAATACTTTGATTTTGTGAAAGGGATGCTCTTGGTTTACCTCATTGTGGGAATTCTCAATAGCATTGGATTGGCCATATTGGGGGTTCCTCACCCGATACTTTTCGGTGTAATTGCGTCGGTACTTACTTTTATTCCTTATTTCGGAATAATGGTGGGGGCGCTCTTGCCGATGGCCGTATCTTGGGTTACATTCGACAGCGTGTGGTATCCCATCGGCGTCGCGGCAATATTTGCACTCGTTCAGTACTTAGAAGCGAATTTTATCTTCCCCTTGGCAGTGAGCGTAAAGCTAAAAGTGAACACGTTGGTTAGTATTGTGGCCATTTTTGCAGGAGCTGTGGTTTGGGGAGCTGCAGGTATGATTCTCTTCGTGCCGTTTTTGGGGATTTTAAAGCTGGTGGCTGAAGAAATAGAAGGATGGCAACCGTTGGCCATACTATTGGGAGATGGAAGTGAAAACTGATTTGGGTGTTATAATCTGACCTATCGCTCTAAGAACGGATAGACGGGCGTATTCCCGTGGGGCCAACTTTGGCCCGTATTTCCTTCAATCTGAATTAAGCTGTTTCACCGATGAATTATTACTTTCTTTAATCCGCCCCTTGAATTTTTTAAGCAGCCACCGGACTAGCTTAAACGCTCAGTTCATTCAATTTTCTACAAAAAAATGTTGAATTTCGCTCCATGGAATATTTGAGTGATTTTATTCAACACCTCAAGGTGGTGTGGTTTGCCAATAGCTACGCCAAAATGGTTGTTGCGCTGGGTATTGTCTTGCTCACCGTCTTGGTGAATATGCTTTTTGTGAAGGTTTTCAATCGCTTCATTCGCAGCCGGACGGACGATATGAAAAACGATCCGACCAATTATAAATTCTTAAGACATGCCATCGTAGCGCTGATTTATACCGTAGGAATTAGTGCCGCTATTTACACCGTTCCAAGCCTGCGAACGCTCGCTAGCTCTTTATTGGCCGGTGCAGGAATCCTCGCGGTAGCCGTGGGGTTTGCTTCTCAGAAAGCGTTGAGCAATATGATCAGCGGGGTTTTTATCATCATGTTCAAACCCTTTCGGGTAAATGACCGAGTAACCATAAGAGATACTATTTCAGGAGTGGTAGAAGATATTTCGCTGCGGCACACGGTGATCAGAAACTTTGAAAATAGAAGAGTTATCATTCCGAATTCTATTATCAGCGATGAAGTATTAGTAAACGCTGACTTCGAGGAAGCGCGCATATGCAAATGGCTGGATATGGGGATAGGTTATGGAGCTAATGTAAAATTGGCCCGCAAGATCATCCAAGAGGAGGCAATGAAACACCCGAACTTTATCGATATCAGAACCCAGGAAGAAATAGAATCGGGAATAGATGCGGTGAGGGTCAGGGTTATGAGTTGGGGCGATTTCGCCATCAATCTTCGCGCTTGGGTATGGACTGCCGATAACGGAGCTGCCTTCGAACTCGGTTGCGATCTCTACGAAAGTGTCAAGGAGCGCTTCGATGCCGAAGGGGTTGAAATTCCGTATCCGTATCGAAATGTGGTGCATCACGGTTTGACAGAAAATGGTCTTCCCCGAAAGTAGTGGTAAATAGGAGGTACAAACTTTGCACCTTCAGCTTTCATGAAGAATCTGAAAGTTTATGCTATGCTCTTTTTCGGGATGGTCTTTTTCGGCAGTGCTACTCCCGTTAGCAAATTGGTGGTAGAAGATTTTTCCGTTTTCATTGGCGGTTGCTTACGCGTACTAATGGCATTTTTGATCTTGCTTCCCTTTGTCAAACTCAAGCGAATCTTGGATTTCAAAGGAAAGGATGCTTGGCTGCTGATCGGCATCGGAGTAATCGGTGTGGTGGGATTTACGGCATTCTTACTCTACGGAATGCAGATGGTGAGCGGGGTGACCGGAAGCATTATTATGAGTTCAACTCCGGCCATAACGGCGGGACTTTCTTACCTCTTTTTCAAAGATAAATTCGGATGGAAGAAAGGAGTGGCGATCGCTCTGGCAGTCGGTGGAGTGCTGGCATTGCAGCTCGGCGGTAATTCATCCTCGGAGGAGGGCAATTCCATAATCGGTATTCTTTTGGTTCTGGCAGCTATTTTCTGTGAAGCCGGCTACACATTAATGGGCAAGGCGTTGACCAAAGATTTTAAACCCGTCAGCATCGCCGCTTTTTCAGCCCTTATAGGTTTTCTCGCTTTTTTGCCCCCGGC
>DATFKV010000023.1:0-2368 GCA_035268465.1 Cryomorphaceae bacterium
AAATCGTGCTGAAGTGCGGGGTCACTCGTATCGGATCTATCATTCTTATGTACGATCTTCAGCTCCGATTGGATTTCTTCTTTGCGACCGCTTTTGCGTATGGCGTCGATGGACTTGTTTTTCACAATTCTCACCAACCATGTAAAAAGGCGCCCTTTAGCGGGGTCATACGAAAGGGAGTTTTTCCAGATCTTCACAAAAGACTCTTGCAGCACATCCGATGCGATGGCTTCGTCTCCTACCATTCGCAAGATAATGCCATAGAGGGCATCCGAATAGTTGTCGTAGAGAAGATTCATTGCTTTCACATCACCTTCTTCAAATAATCTCAATATTTCTTTCTCTACAGGAGCCACGGGCTAATAAGGCTCAAACTTAAACAAAGTTTTGAGGGATGGCCAAATTCTACTCATTCATCCTATAAAGAATGAGTTTCAAATCCGTACCTCTAGTTCCGAATGTCAGAAGTGAATCTGCGTTTTCCATCTTAAAACCTTCTTTCGCCAGATAAAAAGCACCAGGCTCTATCTCCGACCGAAGCTCCAATACTTCTCCTCGCTCTCTTTCTATCATGAAGGAAGTAGCACTGTGTACGTAATTCGGGCCTGCGATGTACAAAGGCTTTCCTTCAGTGATCCTCGCCACTTCCAAAGCAGCGTCTGCATACCCCGCTCCTTTCAAGTCACGGTTCGGCAAGACAAACCAGTCAAAACCTATTCGCACCACCAGAAGAAATATTCCCAAAATGATCCACCGTCTCCGGCGCTGACGATAAAAGACGACTGCGATAACGGCCATGACCAGACTAAGAACAGCCATTTTGATGAGAGCCCCGTCCACACCTAATTCTGTGATTTGACTAACGGCAAACCACGGCGCCAGAGCTCCCGGAATCATGATAGCCATCAAAATCATTTGAACAATAGTGACGGACCTCCCGGTTGCACTTTCTTCGGCTTTTGCCAGCAAAACAAAAAGCAACGGCAAGAACATAAAAAGGTAACGCGGATGAACACCGGGAGAAGTCCAGTATACAAGGATATTCAAACCGAAAACCAAAACCACGTATCGCCCGAAAACATCACGCCAAAGGGACTTTAAGGCACCTCTCCTAAAAAGAAAAACTACGAAAATGGTCCAAGGGGCAAAGTGGTAGAGGTTCTCCAAGGGGAATTCGTAGAGAGATTTCAATGTATCGAGAATCCCGTGATCGGTTACGGTTCTTTTGCTGGACTCTGTCCAAAGCGTCTCGAATAGATTGAGAATCGACTGAGCATTAACCTGCATGTAGGCGAAGTAATAAAGCCCAACAGGGATAATGAAAAAAAGCGCACCCAAGAAGTGCATCCGATGGAAGAGAATCTTCCAATTCTTGATGTAAATGGCAAATGCGATGATGGTAAATCCCTGAAAAACAATTGGCGGAAGCCCCTTCATCAAGTAGGCTATCGCACTTAAAAAATAAGTAAGCGCAAAAAGTGCGAAATACCTCTTCTGCCTGCCAAAGTGGTAGAAGAGCATAAAGTTGGTAAAGATCACCGCCGAAAAGGCGATATCGATAAGGCCCAAAAAGCTATCGTAAAAAAGAATTCGACCGCTGGTAATGGTCATTATAGCCACCAACCATCCCGTCCACCTGTTGGTAGCTTTTCCAATGAATCGAACGATCAAAAATCCGTAAAGAAAGATGGCCACAACCACCGGAAATCGAAGCGCAAAGAGGGAAGGCTCACCAAACAATTTATAAGAACCTACTATGATCCAATTGTAAAGAGGTGGCTTATTGTAATAATACAGCCCATTGACGGTCGGTGCAATGAACTCATCGTTAAGCAACATTTCCAGCGCAATGAGTGCTCGCAGGCTTTCATCGGTGTGAATGAAAATATGGTGAGCACCCAAATTAATGAGCAGAGCGGGCACCAGAAGAACGGCGAATAGTCCGTAGTAAAAATTGTCGCTTTGGAGTAATCTGGAATTCATGAGCGCCGATCAGCGCTCAAAAATAGTATTTTGAATCAGTCTTCAAGAGCCGATAAAATGGCTTCATCCAAAGGAGAAGCCCCGGAGCGGTAGCGGTGAATCAAGTTTCCTTCCTCATCGATCAAAAACTTTTCGAAATTCCAGTTGATATCTCCTGTGAAGTCTTCATTTTCCTCAGAGGTCAGCCATTTAAATAGATCGTGTTGGTCTGCCCCTTTCACGCTAACTTTTGCGGCCATGGGGAAAGAAACTCCATAATTCTTTTCGCAGAAAGCGGCGATTTGCTCATTCGACCCTGGTTCTTGTCCTCCAAAATTATTGGCGGGAAACCCAACGATGACCACCTTGTCTCCCATCTCTTTGTTCAATTCTTCTAGTTGCTTGT
>DATFKV010000024.1:0-3678 GCA_035268465.1 Cryomorphaceae bacterium
GATCAAGGCCATCGAATTTGTCGATCAAAACCCTATCGGGAAAAGCTCGCGATCCAATCCCGTGACATATGTAAAGGCCTTCGATGATATCCGCCAACTTTACGCCTCACAAAAATTGGCGAAGCTCAGAAACTACAAACCAGGGGTTTTCAGCTTCAATGTGAAGGGTGGACGCTGCGAAACCTGCGAAGGAGAAGGCGTTGTAAAGATTGAGATGCAATTTATGGCAGACATCTACCTGACCTGCGAAAGCTGCAAGGGAACGAGGTATAAAGATGAAACCCTCGAAATCAAATACCGAGAAAAGAACATCGCAGATATTTTAGGGATGACGGTAAGTGAGTCCATCGAATTCTTTGAAGAAGATGAAAAAAGCGCGTCGGCTCGAAAAATTGTCGACAAGCTGATACCGCTCCGGAAAGTCGGGTTGGGGTACGTTCAGCTCGGACAATCTTCCAACACGCTCAGCGGTGGCGAAGCACAGCGAACCAAGCTAGCGGCTTTCTTAGCGAAAGGAGATTCTGAACCTCATACACTTTTTATATTCGATGAACCCACTACCGGTTTGCATTTTCACGATGTGGCCAAATTGCTGGACAGCTTCAACGAATTGATTCACCGCGGCAACAGTGTATTTGTAATTGAGCACAACACGGATGTTTTAAAAAGCGCTGACTGGATCATCGACATGGGACCCGAAGGCGGAGAGGCCGGTGGTCAAGTGGTTTTTGCCGGAAGGCCGGAAGATCTGGCGCATCAAAAAGGGTCACTCACAGCGAAGTATCTCGGGCCAAAATTCTCTTAACGAATTAAGGTAATCGTTCCCTTTTCTTCTATCGTTTCACTTTGACAAACCCCGCTGTACTTGACATAATAAACGTAATTCCCGGGTGGAACGTAGTAATCAGATCCGTTAGCAGCGCCATTCCATCCTTTCTGAGAGTCAACTGTTTCAAAAATCAATTCTCCCCAGCGATTGTATACGGAGAACTGATAGTCGTCTAATTCGCCGTCACCTGAAGATATTTTGAACAGATCATTGATACCATCACCGTTGGGTGTGAAAGAGTTTGGAATGAATACCAGCGGTTCAGGCTCTAGGCTTTCTACGAGGTATACTCCGGTTTGCTCACAACCACCATTATCGATGTACGTATAGTTGTAAGTTCCACCCCTTGTCACCACAATGGAATTGCCGGTAAGGCCATTTTCCCAGTAGAACTCCTGATGATTTACTCCTACGGTTATTCTTTGGCCCACGCCTTCGCAAATTTCCGTTTCAAAAGAGGTAGATTCCTCCACTCCTAAGCCGATCTCGATGCTTCTCGAATCAGAACACAAACCTGTCTGCACCGATACAACATAAATTCCCGGTTCGGTCACTGTAATTTCAGGAGTAGTAGCTCCGCCGGGTTGCCATAAATAGCTGGCTCCATCCAAGTCATACTCATTTTCAAGAGTAATGGAAGTAGCGTTGTAGCATATGTCTCTATCCGGGCCAAAGTCAAGCGGCAGTTCACTTACGAGAGTTATGGTATCGCTTATACTGAAAGGGTTATTGCAGCCCACAGGGATAATTTCAGCTTCTACCGTGTACAATCCGGGCACGTCTGCATCAAAAACGAATGAAGATTCAGTTCCTGATTCAGTTCCTGAGACAAACCAAGTGTAGCTTGCCATGCCCGCGGTATTATCGAGTTGGCCTTCCAAAATCAACTCGCCACAAACGCCTGTCTGTTCCAAAGTCATACTGCCATCAATGGCGGGTGGCTCGATAAACTCTATGGTGGTAGAAGTCTCGTCCTCTCCGTTGCAAGTGGACGGATTGAATGCCGTTAAAGAGATGGTGTAGGTGCCATAATCATCGTAGACGTGGGTAGGATTGAAAACAGTTGATGTAACGCCATCGCCAAAATCCCACAGAAAATCGGATCCATTCACTGAGGTATTCTCCAATTCAATAGACAAACCGCATTCGGTATCGGTGGTGTTTCCAATTTCCGCGACGACGTCAGCCAAGTTTTCTATTTCTTGAGTCACCGTTTCGTCCAATTCGCAACCTTCATCTACTGCATGCAGAGACACTGTGTTTTCTAAATCCAGATTTTCGAACTGATGGGAGGCATTGTATGATGTGTAAAGGGTATCTCCATTGATAATCCAAAAGAAATCCAGGAATTCATTTCCGCCGGTGGTGTTGAACATGGTGACAGTGCCCGTTTCGCAATCAATTTCGGTATCGAACGTTGGCTGAAAATCCTCCGGAGCAAATATGTCGATATTGAGACTCACTGTATCTGCCAGGTTACAACTCAAAGAATCACTGGCTATCATCGAGACGGTATATGTGCCGGGTTCTTGGAAAATATGAACCGGCTCGAACTCAGTGCTGGTTGTTCCATCCCCAAAATCCCATTGGAAAGTATCTCCCACAGAAAAATTTGAGAAAGAAATCTCGTGCGGGGCGCATCCATCCAGTTCCGAGGGAGCTGAGAATGCGGCATTCACCCCGCTAAGTTGGAAGTCGATTTTGAATACCCCTACATCCCAAGATGTGAATTGATCTTCGGCAAAGGCACCATCTGTGGTAGTAAAATTTCCTCCTGAACAAACGCCTTGATAGACTATACCTGACTTATCAAAACGGCTTGTTCCGCCATCGACATGTCCTTCACTGTAATAAGTAGAAAATGACAGCGTATCCAAATCATTTTCAAAAGCTGCCAGATAAAAGCCACCAGTAGTGAAAAGTGCATCATCCGTCAAGGGAAGTCCGCTCACCGCTTGGAATGCTGAAATATAGACACGGTCACAGCGGTCCACCAAAAATGCCACGGGAGCACCTCCTCCTCCTCCTCCAAAAACGCCACCAGCACCTATTGCAGTGCTAGCCAAAACCTCAGAAAGCTGGGGATTAAATTTTGAAATAAACAATTCTTTAAATTCGGTAGTGAATACGCCTTCCGTCAATGGCCATTCATCGCCAGCTTGCGTACGTCCATAAATCCAAACATTGTTGTCGTTATCAAGATCCATAAAATAACCTTGTTCTCCTTGTGTCGTACCGACATAGGTAGAGTAAATAAGGGCACTTCCGTTGGCTGATAGAGTCCCTAGGGTGGCATCGACTTCACTCGCATCACCGGGATCGTTTTCTTGGTAAACACCCGCAGTGGTCGGATAATCATCGCTAGTCGTAGATCCGGAAAAAACAATATTTCCATTTTCGGCAATTCTCACGTTGAGTAATGCATCATTTCCACTACCTCCTACGAATGTGCTCCAAAAAAGGACTGAAAGATCGGAGCTCAATTTGGTACACACTCCATCCGCAGTTCCATTCAATTCATTAGAAAAAGCACCCGAGGTAACCGGGAAATCTGCTGATTGTGAAGCAGAGGCCAAATAAACATTGCCTTCAATATCCAAGCTTACTTCGCCGCGTAACGCGTCATAACCGAAAAGAAAAATCGGATTATTTCCATCTTCGCCGCTTCCACCAAGATAGGTCGACGCCAAAAGTTCGGTACCATCTTCCGATAACTTAGAAATAAAAATATCAGTGCCTCCGCCAGATTCGCTTTGAAATGCACCGGGCGTAGTCGGAAATTCCATATCTCCGGTTGTTCCGAATACCACTAGTTCACCAAAAAGATTAGCCGAGGCAGAATGTGGACT
>DATFKV010000025.1:0-6058 GCA_035268465.1 Cryomorphaceae bacterium
GCCAGTATTTCAAAACTTCCGATTAGGAAATCGTAAAAACCTCCCAAAAAGGCAAAAATTCGATGGGTTCCGAAAACGCCGTCGATGATAATTTCGAGAACTTCGATGTTGATGATGACAAAGCCAACATATATAAATACGTGCATGACGGCTGCCAACGGGCGCCCACCCATTTTTGATTGTCCGAGAGCTACGCGAGTCATCATCGCCCACCGCTCGGGTTTTCTGTCGCTTCGGTCTATATCTCGTCCGAGTAAAATATTTCGTCGAATCTTGCTTGCCTGAAAAGCAAATGCACCCCCAGCGGCAATCAAAACAACTAAAAAGATAATATTACCTATACCCATGTTCTCTTTTTATTCACCTTCAGAATCATCATTCTCGGAATTCACGTATTCCTTTAACTCTTCCAATTCGGATCTGGAGAGCTCGACACTCTTAGTGTTCTTTCTACCAAAAACAGAAAACTGTACGTATCTGTTCGGATTAACCCGAATATCTTCGACCAAAAGGTCGAGATTATTACTCGCTGACTCGAGTTTGTTGTAGAGGTCAGGGTTGTTGATGAGCATGCCCAAGCTTCCTTCCCCCTTATTGATCTTCTCGGTTATTATTTGCACTTCCGCCAGAGCGGCATTGGCTTTTACCACGGTGGCGGCAATATCTGCCTGAGCCAAGGTGTCGCTGATTTGCGAGAAGTTTTTGATGATATTGTCCAGTTCTTCGCTGTTTTGGCTCAGGGTAGAAGAGAGGTTGTCAATATTGCTGAAAATAGAGTTGATCTTACTCCGTTGCTCCTCTACCAAGGTGTCCACTCTGAAGGAAGTTCTTTCCAGACTGGCAATGGCATTATTGATTCCTTTAAAACTCTCAATTAAGTTTTGTTGGCTCTCTGCATTTAGTATCACTTCTATCACACGAATCACTGAGTCGACCGAGGAAATGAGACTTTCGGCTTTTAGCTTTATGGGTTTCAGCTGGGCGTTTACTTCCTCTACCAAGTCGCCTTCCACATCCGGTGTCAGGGTATCTCCTGACTGTGCCAATTCAGAACTTTCGCCTAAAATGAAATGAACCTGCATTGATCCGAGCAAATCACCACTTTTGAGTAAAGCCTTTGTGTCCTCAGGCAAAGCGATCTCCTTATCCACCATCATCTTTACAAGTAGTCTTCCCGTGCCGTCGTTCAAGATTTTAATGGACTGTACTTGTCCGATTTTGTAGCCGTTGACCATAATGGGGTTCGATTCTTCCAACCCGTTTATCCGTTCATAAACGCCGTAATAAACTGTAGGTTGACTGAATACATTAACGCCTTTGAGGTAGTTCAATCCAACTACGAGAAGCCCGATTGCCACAACAACTACAAGACCGATTTTTACTTCCTTTCTTATTTTCACAAGGGCAAATTTAGGGTTTACCGGTTAGCTCAATAGCCTTATCCAACGGCATTCGCTCTCCTTTTTCATTAAAAGCGACTATAAAGGCTCCTTTATAACCGGTTTTCCTGACATCTTTTTGCAATTCTTTCGCCGAATTGTAAGTGGACGCAGCGCCGTAAAGGTATTTATACAATTCTTTATCTCGGTGCATTTCAACATTCTCTAGTCCGTTGAATGCTTCTTCACTGATTTCGATAGGCGAGGAGGAGCTCAATAATTGAACTTTAAACAGTACCGTAGCGGGCTCCGAAGGTTGCTCAGCGGGATCTTTAATGACCGTCTTTACTTCCGGTTCTTCCGGCTGTTCGCCAATGGTGGCTTCGATAATTTCCAAATCTGTTTTGTACTTTTTAAAAGCACGATAGATGGCTGAGGCTACGTAGGTCTGTCCATCATCACTCATTAAAAAATCCTCTTCTTCCTTGTTGGTTAAAAAACCCAGTTCCACCAAAATACTGGGCATGGTGGTGAAGGAGATCACCCAGAAAGGGGCTTGTTTAACACCTCGATCCGTTCTTCCTACACGAGTTCTCATCTGATCCTGTACGTGCTTGGCAAATCGCAAAGATTGGTGAATGTGCGTGTTTTGGCGAAGACTCAACTCTATGAGTCCTTCGGGAGAATTCGGATCAAAGTCGCCATAATTGTCCTCTCGGTTTTCTTCCAGAAGTATAGCAGAGTTCTCTTTTTGAGCCATTCTCAAATTGGCCTCTGTTTTTGCAGGCCCCATTACATAAGATCCGCAACCTTTTGCGCTCTCGCGGGTGAAGGCATCGCAGTGAATGGATATGAAGACATCCGCCCCGTTGGTGTTGGCAAATTTTGTCCTTTCGTGTAGCGGTACAAAAGTGTCATCGTCACGGGTGTAGAGGACCTCCACATCGGGAAAGGCATCTTCGATGTATTTACCAACCAGTAGCGACACATTGAGAGCGATGGTTTTCTCAGTGATCTTATAACGACCCGTTCCCAAATTTCCGGGGTCTTTTCCTCCATGACCGGCGTCAATAACCACGCGCTTCACTGCGGGCGTGGCGGCAGAGTTTGGCATGGTAGATGCTAAAAAAAGCGTTCCCGCTGATAGCACAAATCCGGCTAAGATTACAAGCTTCTTGGGCGACCAGCGTGATAATTGATTTTTTACGTCCATTTTTGCGGCAGCAATTCGGTAGTTTTGGTAGTTGAAAAACCAACGATAAATAAAATTAGGAATATTCCTTCCTTCATCCTTAGGGCAAAGTTAGTTTTTATCCTTGTAGGGCTGTTCATTATAGCTTTCTCTGAGGTTAATGCTCAAACTGACTCACTTGCCGTTGGTCTCACCGATACTTTAGCGGTAGATTCAGCGGTAGTGGATTCCGTGCCCAAAAATCAGTCCAAGTCTTTTTTGGATGGCCCCGTGAAATACTCAGCGCGAGACACCATCATAAACGATGTCGTCAAGCGAAAAGTGTACTTATTCGGAGACGCCGTGATCACCTATCAAGATATCAAATTACAGGCGGAACGAATCGTCTATGATTTCTCAAACTACACCGTTCACGCAGAGGGTGTTCAGGATACTGCAGGTATGTGGATAGGTAAGCCGGTTTTTGAGCAGGCAGATTCAAAATTTGATGCCTTCGCCATGGACTATAATTTTAAGACAAAGAAGGCTTACGTCAGGCAAGTGCAAACAGCCGTAATCGAAGGAACATTAACCGGTGATCGGGTGAAGACAACAGACAATAATCGGGTGATTTATGTCCGTCACGGTGAGTACTGTCCCTGCGAAGATCCAAATGCCAAAACCCGGTTCAAGATCGGGCGCCTGAAAGTTATTAAGGATGAGCAGATCGTTACCGGCCCCGGATACCTGACAATTGGGAAAATTCCCACACCTCTTGCTTTTCCTTTTGGTTTCTTTCCCAATGCGGAAAAGAAGCAAGCCGGCCTTATCATGCCCAGTTATGGAAATGCAAATGAACTCGGGTATTTCCTAAACGATTTGGGTTTTTATTTGCCGATTAGCGATAATGTTGATACAAAAATCCTGGGCGATATTTATTCGCGAGGGAGCTTTGGGTTAGAAAATATAACCCGTTACAAAAAACTCTACAGGTACGATGGAAATCTGGGAGTGGAGTACAATATTCAAAAGCGTGGTGATCGCGATCTGAACAATTTTTCGGAAGCGAGGACTTTCTTTATCAATTGGCGGCACTCCCAAGATAGAAAAGCACATCCTTATTCCAATTTCTCTGCCGATGTGAATGCGGGAAGCACTCAGAATTTCGCCAATAATTTAAATGCGTCACAAAACGACTTTCTTACGAATACTTTCCGATCAAACATTCGCTATTCCAGATCATTCTATGATTCGCCGTGGAGCTTTAATGCCAATGCTGGCCACGATCAAAACTCTCAAACGGGAGTATATAATTTTACCCTGCCTACCCTGAATGTTAACAAGGCAAGAACCTTTCCACTGAAAGACCTTTTCAACGATGGTCCGAAGGATAGATTCTATGAAAAGATCGGTTGGGTATGGAGCTCAGCTTTTCAAAACACCCTCAGTGCTACTGAAAACGAGTTGGCGCTAAACAACTGGGATCAATTGAGAAAAAAGTTTCGAAACGGTATTCGACATACCACGAGTCTCAGCACCTCATTCAAAGTGAAGGCCCTCAGCATCAACCCGAGTCTCAACTACAATGAACGTTGGTACTTTCAAAGGTTTGGCAGAATATTCAATCCCGAGACCGATCAATTTGAAACGGATACCATTCAAGGCTTTGATCGGAACAATGATTGGTCGTTTTCTACCTCCGTTACCACAAAGCTTTACGGGATGTACAGCTTTAAGGGCAAAAACTTAAAGGCGATTCGGCATACGCTAACACCGACCGTCAGCTATAACTACCGTCCCGATTTTGATCCCAATGTGTACGGTTTTTATGGCGCCGAAGGAGTATTAACATCTTATAATCCGTATCAAGGAACCGTTTTTGGCGGCCCGCCGTCCAGCAATAGTCAGTCAATTTCTTTTTCATTAGTAAACAATGTTGAAGGGAAGTTTTTGAGCCGCAGAGACACCACTTCAAAGTTTAAGAAAGTGGCATTTCTGGAAAACCTGACCCTTTCCGGGAATTATAATTTTGTTTCGGACAGCAATAAGTTGAGTAACATTAGCGTGAGCGGATTTAACTCCATTGGAAAATATGCAGATTTAAGATTTTCGGGCGTTTTTGACCCCTACGCATATGCCGTCAATGAATCGGAAAGAGTGGTGCGGACAGGGCAGTTCTTAGTTGGCAGCAACAATGGCTTGGCCCAATTTCAATCAGGTAATGTCGCCGTCAACGTCAGAGGTCTCGGGAGTACTGCATTTCAAAGGCAGGAAGCTCCGGAAGTAATCGATTCGGAAGAAGCCGAAGAAGAAGTATCGGGCGATTCAGATTCATTTTTGAGTGGGTTCAAAGTCCCGTGGAATGTTAGTTTCCAGTACACATTGAATGTGAGACGAAATCGATTTGTAGACTCTCCGGGTGAGGACTTGCCACTGGTACTAATGGATACCTTGGCCTATACTCAGTCCATTCAAGCCACCGGCGATTTCACTCTCTTTGATAAAGTGAGGGTGGGAATAAACTCCGGATATGATTTTACCACCAAAGAACTCACACCAACCACCGTCACTATTCGTGTAGATCTCAATTGTTGGGAGCTCAATGCGCGAATCATTCCTTTCGGTCTTCGCCGTAGTTACAGTGTCGGGCTGAATATCAAATCATCCATGTTGCGTGATTTAAAACTTGAACGAAACCGCCCCATCGGTAATGACGATGGATTCTTCTTATGATGAAAAGACTAAAAATTGCCGTAATTTATGGCTCGTACCGTTCGGATCGGATGGGAATCAGAGCCGCCAAGTTTTGCCTGAATCAACTCGATGGAAAATGCGAAACCGTATTTCTTGACGCCAAGGAATTTAATCTCCCCATTTTAGACAAAATGCACAAGGAGTTCCCGGATGGTGAAGCTCCCGAAAACATGCAAAAAGCCTCTGATGCACTTCGATCTTGCGATGGTTTTATCATCATTACGGGAGAGTACAATCACAGTTTTCAGCCGGGATTGAAAAACTTTTTGGATCACTTTCAAAAGGAGTATTTCTTTAAGCCATCGGCTATTCTATCCTACTCTGCGGGAAGTTTTGGCGGTGTTCGTGTCGCCGTTCATGCCAGAGCTGTACTCGCCGAACTTGGCATGAGTAGTATACCCACTATTCAGCCTATTCCAAAAATTTCGACGACACTGGATGAGGATGGAATTCCTGCAGATGAGCGAATGATTGATCGCTTTGATCGGTTTGCGTCGGAGCTGTTTTGGTATGCCGAGGCACTTAAGAAAGCTCGTTTAGAGGGAAACAAGCCCTATTAATCAAAAATGTCCTTTCTCGAATAAGGCCGCCGCGCGTCGTCCCAAATAAAACCATCAAAGAATTTCTCCTCCTCAGGAAGCTGCTCGATGGGATAAAATGTACCCTCCGGTTTGGTTAAGAACAAAATTTGATCAATTTCTCGATCAATCATAAAAATCTCGATGGTTGAACAGATGGCCTTGTTCACTCCGAT
>DATFKV010000026.1:0-2610 GCA_035268465.1 Cryomorphaceae bacterium
CTATTCGGCCTTCCGGCAATCCGATCTTGGCTACCGCATCAAAAGTGGCATTGGCCAAAACGAGGCCGGTCGGATTGGCATTGCCGATGTCTTCACTGGCCAGAATGATCAGCCTGCGGGCAATAAACTTCGGATCTTCACCACCTTCAATCATTCGCGCCAGCCAATACACCGCACCATTGGGGTCGCTTCCACGAATGGACTTAATAAAAGCAGAGATGATATCGTAGTGCTGCTCGCCGTCCTTGTCGTAAATGGTCGGGTTATTCCGAACCACTTCTTTGACGCGTTCATTGGTTATTTCCTTTTCACCGGAAGGCAAAGCCTGAATAACTGAATCGAGAATATTGAGAAGCTTACGCGCATCTCCGCCGCTCAATCGCAGGAGGTACTCGTCTTCTTTGAGCTTTACTCCATCTTTTTTCAGCTCCTCATCCTCGGTAATGGCTCGATTGACCAAGAGTTGCAAGTCGGCTTTCTCCAGCGGTTTCAATACATGAACCTGGCAGCGGGAGAGGAGGGCTGAGTTTACCTCGAAAGAGGGATTTTCGGTCGTAGCTCCCACGAGGGTGAGCACTCCTTTTTCTACTGCGCCGAGTAGCGAGTCTTGCTGCGACTTACTAAATCGGTGGATCTCATCGATAAAGAGAATGGCATTTCCCTGACCGAAAAATCCTTGAGATTCCACTTTGGCGATGATTTCGCGGATATCCTTCACGCCTGAATTGATGGCGCTCAAGGTGTAAAAGGGTCGGTCGAGAGAAGCAGCGAGGATCTTGGCCAAGGTCGTTTTCCCCACACCGGGAGGGCCCCAGAAAATGATAGAAGGGATCAATCCGCGATCGAGGGCTTTGCGGAATACCGCATCTTTACCGACCAGATGTTCCTGCCCGATATACTCATCGAGGTTGGTTGGTCGCATTCGTTCTGCCAGGGGAGTGTGATTCATGGTGCAAAACTAGTGAAGCTTTTTTTGCGGCAGCGTAAATAGATTACGTTCTGTCTAAGTAATATTGTACCGAGTTAGAACAATCGACCGCTGATGTTGTCATTCAATGTATCGATAAAGCAGCAAAAATGGAATACTTAAAAGAAGGAGATGCCGCTCCCGAGTTTACGGCAACAGATCAAAACGGAAAAAAAGTTTCTCAGGAAGACTTTCGGGGAAAGAAAACAATTCTCTATTTTTATCCGAAGGACAATACTCCGGGGTGTACGAAAGAGGCGTGTGATTTTAGGGATAACTACGAAATGTTGGCCAAGAAGGGTTTTCAAGTTATTGGCGTAAGCGCCGATACCGAAAAGTCGCATTTGAAGTTTATTGACAAATACGATTTGCCCTTTTCACTGATATCGGACCCGGAAAAGGAGATGATTCAAAAGTACCGCGCATGGGGTCCGAAGAAGTTTATGGGCCGCGAGTATGACGGAATTCACCGAATTACTTACGTGATCGATGAAGAAGGAAAAATTGAAAAAACGATTGAAAAAGTAAAAACCAAAGAAGCTTCCAAGCAGGTGCTGGAGGCGCTCGCATAAAACCTATCAATTATGGCAGTAGAAGCAAACAAAGAAAAGCTAAAAGCATTGCAAATGACCATCGACCGTATGGAGAAATCATACGGGAAGGGTGCGGTGATGAAACTCGGCGATAATGCAATTGAAAAGATTGATGTAATTCCTTCGGGGTCACTCGGGATTGATCTCGCTTTAGGTGTCGGTGGATATCCACGCGGAAGAGTAGTGGAAATATATGGACCGGAATCATCGGGTAAAACCACTTTGGCCATCCATGCCATTGCCGAAGTGCAAAAGCAGGGAGGTATCGCAGCCATCGTTGATGCGGAGCACGCGTTTGATCGCTACTACGCCGAGAATTTAGGCGTAGACACGGAGAACCTCTTCATCTCTCAACCCGACAACGGTGAGCAAGCGCTGGAGATTGCCGAAAACCTGATTCGCTCAGGAGCGATTGATCTCTTGGTAGTGGACTCGGTAGCCGCATTGACTCCAAGAGCTGAGATAGAAGGTGAAATGGGTGATTCGCAAGTTGGTCTACAAGCCCGACTGATGTCCAAAGCATTGAGGAAACTGACGGGCGCCATTTCGAAAACAGGCTGCTGCTGCATTTTCATCAACCAACTTCGCGAGAAGATCGGAGTGATGTTTGGAAATCCTGAGACTACTACGGGTGGAAACGCACTGAAGTTTTACTCATCGGTGAGAATTGACATCCGACGTTCAACACAAATAAAAGATGGAGACACGGTAATGGGTAACCGCACGCGTGTGAAAATCGTGAAGAACAAAGTGGCGCCGCCCTTTGCGAAAGCGGAATTCGACATCATGTACGGTAAGGGTATTTCCAAAAGCGGAGAGATCTTGGATTTGGCCGTTGAACTCGGACTGGTGAAGAAAAGCGGTTCTTGGTTTAGCTACGGCGATACCAAGCTTGGCCAAGGACGTGACGCTGTGAAGTCATTGATTGAGGACAACCCTGAGTTAATGGAGGAACTCGAGGAGAAACTGAAAGTTGAAATAGCGAAGAATTAGACGTCTGGACTACCGTTGTTAAAAGGCAACACAAAAAAACGGACGCTTAGAAGCAAA
>DATFKV010000027.1:0-3827 GCA_035268465.1 Cryomorphaceae bacterium
AACGGCCGCCTTACGCAAGATGAAACATGCGGTAAAAACCGTTGAGCCGCTTCCGAAATTTCCTACCGTGCGCCGTGACCTGTCACTTTTGCTCGATAAGCAGGTTGCTTTCGCAGAAATTGAGAAACTCGCATTCGCCAAGGCAGGGGGATTGCTAAAAGAAGTTGGGCTCTTTGATGTTTACGAAGGGAAGAATTTGCCGGAAGGCAAAAAGAGTTACGCGGTGTCTTTTACCTTGAGGGACGAAAAGAAAACCTTGACCGACAAGAAAATTGAACAAACCATGGCTCAGATTCAAAGCGAACTGGAAGGAGCCTTGGGAGCAGAGTTGCGATGATCCACAGGGCATATTATCTCTTTTTAAGATTTTTGGTAAAGCTGGCCATCAAACTGTTTTACCGCAGGATTGAAATCCAAGGAGTGGAGAATATTCCAAAGGATGGGCCTGTACTATTGGCACCCAATCACCAAAATGCATTCATCGATGCCCTCTTGCCGGCTACGCTTCACCCAAGAACGATTCATTTTTTGGTGAGAGCAGATGTGTTCAAGTCCAATTTGGCGAGGAAGTTTTTTAACTCCATCCAAATGATGCCCGTTTACCGACAACGGGATGGAGTGCAGAATTTGGCCAAGAATGAGGAAACTTTCAGTCGATGTCACGACATTCTTCGCCGTGGGGAAGTTTTACTGCTCTTTCCTGAGGCTACCCACGAAGGCGTGAGAAAGCTGAGGCCTCTGAGCAAGGGGTTCACCCGCATTCTTTTCGGGGCACTGGAAGGATACGAAGATTTGGATATCAAGGTAGTTCCACTGGGATTGAACTATAGCAACTACAGCGACTCTCAGTCCAGAGTCTTGATGAGCTACGGCAAGCCCATTTCGGTACAGGATTACAAAGCGCAAATTGCCGAAAACGAGGCGCGAGCGATGAATGCCTTGAGGGAAAAAGTTTTTGAGGAGTTAGCGGAAGAAATCATCCACATCGAAGACGAGAAGGCGATGGAGGCTTTCAATGTTGAGTTGGAGCGCATTCTACCTTTCTACGGGGATTCATCAGGTAGTTATAGCAGCAGACGCTCGCGAAATCCTTTTAACAAATCGCGCGAGAAGGTGCTCCAAAAAACTAATCCCGACAGTAGTTATTTTCGGCGAATTTTTATCTACGATTGTGAGATGGGAAAGCGAAGATTGCAAGCGCCTTTCTTCTTTATCAACAAGAAAGATCCGGGGTATTGGGTCATTCAAAATATTGGTTTGTTGATCTTCCTCCCTTTGTTTTTGCTGTCTTGGGTTCTGCATGCCCCTTCCTACTTTGCCGTAAAAGCACTTTTGGGGAAATACGTGAAGGACCGACAGTTTCACAGTTCCATAAAACTGGTCGGGATGTTGGTTTTGTTCCCTTTTTTCGGCCTCATATTTTCAATATTTGTAGGGATTTGGTTTGGTAACCCGTTCGTGGTGATTCCCTCCGTATTGCTGTTTTTTCCGTTGAGTGTATTTATCATTCGTGAACTTAGGTTGCCCTATCGCTATTGCCTCACCTTTTGGCGAATGAATTTTATTCGCTGGAAAAACAAAGATCTTTACCGCTACCTCATTCGCATTGAGGAAGAAATAATCGAAAGTATTGAACGGAATGAAAATCATATTCGCCACGAACAATCCAAACAAGCTAGCTGAGATTCAAAACGCCCTTGGCGATGATTTTGACTTGGTATCTCTTAAAGACATCGGCTTCGAGGGAGAAATTCCTGAAACGGGAAGAACTCTAGAGGCCAACGCATTGCAAAAGGCGACCTACATCTACGATCGCTACAAAATTCCCGTTTTTGCGGATGACACCGGTTTGGAGGTGGACTCATTAAACGGATTGCCCGGTGTGGATACGGCACACTATTCAGGAAGCAGAGATGCGGATGCAAATATGAACAAGCTGTTGAGTGAACTGCGGTTTCAGAAGGATCGGTCGGCGAAATTCAAAACCGTCATCGCCTTCATCACCGAAGACGATAAAAAACTTTTCCCGGGCGAAGTGCAGGGGCAGATCGCTGAGGCAAAAAGCGGTGAAGGAGGTTTTGGATATGACCCCGTCTTTATTCCGGAAGGCGAATCTCGAAGCTTCGCTGAAATGACGATGGATGAAAAAAAGCAAAAAAACCATCGGGTGAGAGCGCTGAAGAAGTTCACCGACTACCTGAAGTCGAATTTTTAGCTGAGTGCAGATTCAATCATCAAATCAATCAATTCTTTCTTGCCAATTCCAATAGCGGCTGCCTGCTGAGGCACCAAACTGGTCTCGGTCATACCGGGAACGGTGTTGATCTCAATGACGTGAAACACATCTCCCACCAACTTGTAATCTATTCTGATTACTCCTTTGCATTCAAATGACCGCGCAATTTCTTCAGAAGTAGACCTGCACGTTTCGTAGAGATTCTCCGGGAGTTCGGCAGGAGTGATTTCCTTGGTTTGATCCAAACTGTACTTTGCTTCGTAATCGAAGAACTCTCTTTCAGTGGTAATCTCTGTTACAGCCAATGCCTGGTAGTTCTCTTTTCCACAAATTACCCCACAGGTAAACTCTCGTCCGTCGAGAAACTCTTCGATCAAGATGGCTGAATTTTCGCGGTAGGCTTTTTCTACGGCAGATTTCAAATCTTCTGCCTTGCTTACCTTAGAAATACCCAAGCTCGACCCGCCTTGATTGGGTTTTACAAAAACAGGCAATTTTAATTTATCGAGGATTTCCGATTCTTGAAATCTATCGGGAGAATGAACCAATAAGCCTCTTGCCGTATGAAAACTACGCTGGCTGAGCACATCGTTCGTAAATCGCTTATTAAAGGTCAATGCCAGGTTGAGGACACTTCCCGTGGTGTACGGCATGTCAATCATATCGAAATACCCTTGCAGAAGACCGTCTTCTCCCGGAGTGCCGTGAACGATTACCAAACAGATATCAGGACGTAACCTTTTTCCTTCAAACTCAAACGAAAAGTCTTTTGTATCAATCGGTTTTTTGGTTTCCCCGATGATAACATGCCAATTTCCTTTTTCAATGACCATTTGAAAGGGTTCGTACTTCTCTCGGTCAATATTGTTGAGGAGCATCTGAGCCGACTTCATAGATACCGCGGCCTCTCCCGAATATCCACCGCATACTATGCCAATTCTTTTTTTCATATTTCAAGTGTGAAGTTATTGCTGTCGGTCGTTTGACTCCTTACTTTTTTGCCAAAGTTTGAACATGTTTTTTCTCATAACCCGATATCCGAAATAATAGGACTCCCATTGTAACGTTTATTCCCGGTAGGTTCTTGCTATCTTTGCCGGCAATTGCAATCCGAATGAAAGGTATTATTCGATTTATCAGTAGTGGACGAGTTTGGATGAACATCCTGCTGATCGTCGTATTCATTGCTTTGGTAGTCTTCTTAACCATGCAATGGCTGGGAATGTATACCATGCACGGTGATTCACTGGCCGTTCCGGATATAAAGGGACGATCAATTGAAAATATCGAGACTCTTTTATCCAATACCGATATGACTTACGAGGTGACGGATAGCATCTACACCGATGAGTACCCCAGAGGAACGGTCGTTTCGCAAAATCCAAAAGCGAGAAAACAAGTCAAGAAAGGCCGAACTATTTATGTGACGATAAATAGTGTCTTACCCGAAATGGTTGAAGCGCCTGCTCTGATTGGCAAGTCAAAACGAATTGCAGTGCCAATTTTGGAGATATCGGGATTGAAATTGAAGTCACTCAAATATCGACCCGATGAGTCTTGCACGGACTGCGTGGTGGGGTTGGAATACAAT
>DATFKV010000028.1:0-3204 GCA_035268465.1 Cryomorphaceae bacterium
GGATCATCTTCAGGGGATAATTCAATCAACGTTTCAATTTGTTGATTGCTACGAGCATTAATCCGATTAATAAAAGCTGCAACGGCAAAGTCGGTAGAATCAAGTTCATATTCCGACAATTCAATACCCTCTAAAGGATACATGTCGAAATACTT
The DNA here is from genome assembly GCA_035268465.1 of Cryomorphaceae bacterium. Taxonomy (GTDB): domain Bacteria; phylum Bacteroidota; class Bacteroidia; order Flavobacteriales_D; family Cryomorphaceae; genus JAKVAV01. The sequence continues at coordinate 156 of DATFKV010000028.1, forward strand.
CTGTGGAACATGAAAGGGTAAGTGGGGTTTGTATAAACCTAAAGTCAAGAAAAAAGGATCTTCAGAGAGATTTGTCGTGTGGGCTTGAAAAATTGAGTCGGCATAGAGCAGACTCAGTTCGTCGCCCGTTGGGTCCCGATTTTCTTCACTCTCATAAAAATAGGGTAACCCATTTGCAAACCATCCTTCACCTTCGGGATAAGAGGGTACATTTTCAAGTGGACTAAAGGATATGTTTATTGGACTCAATTCTTCGGGTAAGTCTGAGTGAGTTAGGTTATTATAAGGATATGGACCTTGAAATGGTTCGAGATACAAATCGTCGAAATCTTCCTCTTTGTTCCTTTTTTTGTGAAAGATTTTCCCTGCTCCATAAACTTTGTAATTATTATTTTTCAAATGAGAGAAAATAGTTGAAGCCGTAGAGAGATAGGGGTTTTCATACCATTTTTCAATGGACATGTTTCTTCCGTAATGTCCACTGGTCGAAGGTAGTACTCCTGTAAAAACACTCGCCCGAGAGGGGCCGCAAAGTGTAGAGTTGGCATGAGCATTGGTAAACACCGCACTCTGATTTACTAAGCTGTCAATCGTAGGTGTAATAATATTTGGATCAATCAAAGATCCAAGACCTGAGATGTTCAAATCGTCGCAGAAAATAAGTAAAACATTCGGATGATTCGACGTCTGGGAAGACATGTTCACACTCAAAATCAGAAAAAAAACAACGTAGAATATTCTCATCTCATTAAAAATTAGTATGTAAAAATAAGACAACCACATCTCACATTCAAGAAAAAAATTATCCCTCCGAATACCCTGAAACCGAATCGTTCATTACGCGATTTGAATTGGCTATCTTTGCCCCTTCAAAAAATGGCCCTCTAATGTCTAAATACCCCGAATACAAAGGGTTGAATCTGCCTGATTTAGCCAACCAAATACTAAAGGAATGGGAAGAGAATCAGACCTTTGAAAAAAGCGTTGAATCTCGACCTGCCGATAAGCCTTTCGTATTTTACGAAGGCCCACCTTCTGCTAATGGTATGCCCGGCATCCACCACGTGATGGGACGAGCCATCAAAGACATCTTTTGTCGGTACAAAACCAATAAAGGATTTCGCGTAGATCGAAAGGCGGGATGGGATACCCATGGTCTCCCGGTTGAACTGGGAGTCGAGAAAGAACTCGGTATTACCAAAGAAGACATTGGAAAGAAAATCTCAGTAGAAGAGTACAACGAAGCTTGCCGAAGAGCAGTGATGAAATACACCGATGTGTGGAACAACCTGACCCGTAAAATGGGCTATTGGGTAGACATGAATGTCCCGTATATCACCTACGAAAACAAGTACATGGAGTCGGTTTGGTGGCTTCTCAAGAACCTTTATGATAAAGGACTGATCTACAAAGGATACACCATTCAGCCTTACTCGCCCGCCGCGGGTACCGGATTAAGTTCGCATGAGTTGAACCAGCCGGGCACGTATCAAGACGTTACGGATACATCGGCTACCGCTCTTTTCAAGTTAAAAGAGCCCGGCCAAAAGCTCATGATGGAAACTTCAGGCGTCGGGAACTTGACCTTCTGCATGGTAGCATGGACCACCACGCCTTGGACCCTTCCTTCAAATACCGCCTTGGCAGTGAATCCGAAGTTTGATTATGTGATCGTTCAGTCATTCAATCGCTACACCCACGAACCCATGGGGGTGGTGATGGCCAAAGAATTGGTCGCAAAAGTTTTCAGCGCACCATACAAGCCCGCGGAAAGCACCGATGAATTGGAAGCCTACGCCAAAGATGGTAAGAACATTCCCTTCCGGATAATCGGCAGCTTAAAAGGGGCTGATCTTACTGATTTGGAGTACGAACAACTTCTGCCTTATACCCTTCCGATGGATAATCCTGAGAAAGCATTTCGCGTGATTCCCGGAGATTTCGTGACCATTGAAGACGGTACGGGAGTAGTTCACATTGCCCCGACTTTTGGTGCCGATGATGCTGAGGTAGCCAAGAAAGCAGGCGTTCCGCCAATGTTGATTGCCGATTCACAAGGCAATCCCGTTCCCTTGGTCAACCTTCAAGGTAAGTTCGTAGACCAAATGGGCCCCGAGCTCGGGGGGAAATTCGTGAAAAATGAATACTATGATGAGGCTCCCGAAAAATCGGTGGATATCCTCATCGGTATCAAACTCAAGGAAGAGGGAAAAGCTTTCAAAGTTGAAAAATACGTCCACAGTTACCCCCATTGTTGGCGAACGGACAAACCAATCTTATACTACCCGCTTGATTCTTGGTTCATCCGAAGTACGGCGGCTAAGGATCGCATGATCGCTTTGAACAAAACCATCAATTGGAAACCTGAGTCTACGGGTACCGGTCGTTTTGGAAATTGGTTGGAAAACCTCAATGACTGGAATCTTTCCAGGTCTCGTTTTTGGGGTATCCCCATTCCCATCTGGCGAACCGAAGACGGAGGTGAAGCCAAATGCATCGGTAGCGTCGAAGAGTTGAAAACGGAATGTGCAAAAGCTGTTGAAGCAGGAGTCATGAAGAATAATCCGCTCGCAGGATTTGTTCCTGGCAATATGTCCGAAGAGAATTATGGTTCGTTTGACCTTCACAAGAATCACGTCGATGAAATAATCCTCGTTTCTTCCAATGGAGAACCGATGGTAAGGGAAAAAGACTTAATCGATGTGTGGTTCGATTCGGGCAGTATGCCATACGCTCAATGGCACTACCCATTTGAGAACAAAGAAAAAATTGATGAGGGTCGCACTTTTCCGGCTGACTTTATCGCCGAGGGAGTGGACCAAACACGAGGATGGTTTTTCACCTTACACGCCATCGCTACCATGTGTTTCGATTCGGTGGCCTACAAAACGGTTGTTTCCAATGGGCTGGTTCTCGATAAGAATGGGCAAAAGATGAGCAAGCGATTGGGGAATGCAGTAGACCCGTTTAAGACACTCGACGATTACGGTCCTGATGCTACGAGATGGTACATGATCACCAACGCGCAGCCTTGGGATAACCTGCGATT
>DATFKV010000029.1:0-3242 GCA_035268465.1 Cryomorphaceae bacterium
CCAGTTGACGCGCTGCGCCCAAAATCGGGCTATTCCCACGAGCACTTCCAAGCCACCTTCTTTGAGGTAATCCCGATCGCCCGTGTGGCGGATGTAATTGTAGATGGCGTAAGCGATGGCACCGTTTCGGTGAATTTCTTCGAAGGTGATTTCCCATTCGTTGTGGCTTTCCTCGCCATTCATCGTCACCATGGGATAGAGCGCGGCTCCATCTTTAAATCCGAGCTTTTCGGCGTTTTCGATGGCCTTATCCAACTGGTTGTAGCGATAGCGAATCAAATTCTTCGCTACTTCTTTTCCGGCAGTCAACATGTAGAATGGCAGGCAATATGCTTCCGTATCCCAGTAGGTCGATCCTCCGTATTTCTCACCGGTAAAGCCTTTCGGGCCAATGTTCAGTCGGGGATCTTCGCCCGTATAGGTTTGATTGAGTTGGAATATATTGAAGCGAATGGCTTGTTGGGCTGAGATGTCACCATCAATGACGATATCGTTCATTTCCCATCGTTTAGCCCAAGCGGCTTTTTGCTCTTGGAGCATTTTATCGTAGCCTTTGTCGGCAGCCAAGGTCAATACCTGTTTTGCTCTGTGAACCAGCCTATCTTTGGAATGATTCTCGGAAGAGATGTTGCAAGCATATTTATAGATTACCACCTCGTCACCTTCGTTTGCGTCGATGCTAAGAAGGTTTTCAACGTACTTGGTTCTTTCTATCTGATTGCTGGTAAAATCAATGCTTTCGCCATTTTTTGTGACGAGAATTTTCTGTCCTGTGCAAACCTGAAAATTCAATTTTTTGGTCGCGAGGGTTATGAAAGACTCGGCATTAGACGTTTTCTTATTCACTTCTGACCAGAACTTTTCGTCATAGTTGGCATCCTGGTTTATTATATCACCATCTATATAGACGCGAAAATCAATTTGGCCTGAAAAATTCAGCGGAGTAACGCTATAGCGAATCACGGCGGCTTCATCATCTACCATACTCAGAAAGCGAGTGGCATCGACCTTGAGTTCAACGCCGTTTTTCATCTTGGCCATAAAGCTCCTATGTAAGGTACCCTCTTGCATATTGAGCTCACGACGAAAATCGCTCAGCTCGGCATGATGCAAGTCAAGGGATTCTCCCTTAACCACAGGACAAAGTCCGACCCAATTGGCTGCGTTCAATACTTTTGCGAAGTACTCGGGATAGCCATTTTTCCACCAACCCACTCGTGTTTTGTCGGGATAATAGACACCTGCAACGTAATTTCCCTGCAGAGTTTCTCCTGAATAGTCTTCTTCGAAATTGGCTCTTTGGCCCATTCGTCCGTTACCCAAACTAAAGATGCTCTCGGACGATTTCTGCATCTCAGGGTGAAACCCCTCTTCAACGATTAGCCAAGGATTTTCTTCGTAATGTTTTTTCATGATTAAAGTTTGTCGAATAGTTCGATTCCCACGTTTTCAAAACCCGGGATGACCAGATTAGCTCGGTGCAGGATCTTTTCGTCACCTACGCCGACAATATACATTCCTCCTGCCAAAGCCGCTTCTACTCCTGCAAGTGCATCTTCAAAAACGACGCAGCCGGATGGATGGACTTTCAATGCTTCTGCTCCGAGGAGGAAAGTTTGTGGATCAGGCTTTCCTTTCGAAACTTTCGTTCCGTCTATAACTGCATCAAAAAGCTCCACAATATTCAATGCTTCCAAAATTTTAAAAGCATTCTTGCTGGATGATCCCAATGCTGTTTTTCGTCCTGACTCTCTCACGGCTTTCAAGAAATCCAAAGCTCCCGGCAAGGCATCTTCAGCACGCATTTCTTCAATATACGCCAGATACCAACCGTTTTTTCGAGCCATCAGTTCCTCTTTCTTTTTTTCGGAGGCCTTCACGCCTCCTTTTTTCAAAAGGATATTCAGTGATTCTGCCCGGCTAATTCCCTTCAGGGATTCATTATCCTCCTCGGTAAATTCAAAGCCCAATTCATTGCAGAGCCTTTTCCATGCGAGGTAGTGAAATTTAGCGGTATCGACGATAACGCCGTCGAGATCAAAAAGGCAAGCCTTAATATCTGCCATTTAAAATGAAATGTGTTCGAAATAATTTCTAATGTGGTAATCGTAAAGCCCGTCAATCGGTTTCTTGACAATCTTGCCCACGTTGATGTTTCTAATTTCTGCTGCTTGACGCAGAATATCTTCGTGATAATAAGCCACTGAACCGATAAAATGCGTTTTTACTTTTTCAAAATCGCGGTAGCAAGTGACATGAATGTCCAAAAATTTCCCGACACCCTCCAAGATCATATCCTGAACGTAAGGTTCAGATTTAAATCCGGTAATGAACTTCATGAATGAGGCCAAATACACATTGGCGTGTGGCTTCATGTATACCCGATCTACCACGATATCCTTGGTCAAGCCAAATTTATCCACGAGTCCGTCGTGAATATTTTGAGGCAATCGCTTGTAGAGAAAATCTGCCAGCAACTTCTTACCGAAATAACTTCCGCTTCCCTCATCGCCGAGGATGTAAGCGAGCGCCGGAACTTCTTCGCGAACGATATCACCGTCGAAGTGGCAACTATTGGAGCCCGTACCCAAAATGCAGGCGATGCAAGGGTCATCTTCATATACTGCAAAAGCTGCCGCCACCAAATCGTGATCAACATAGATTTCTGCATTGGGGAAAATTCGGCTCAAGCCTTGCTCAGCCGTTCTCTTAAGCTCAGTAGAAGAGCAGCCCGCCCCGTAAAAGAACAGGGCTTTTACCTCGCTTGCCACTTGCATCAACTCCTCACTGTTGCGCAGTTCTGCTTCGATCACCTCTTCATTGTGGAAGTATGGATTGATCCCAATGGTTGTGCAATCGGTATATGTTTTGTCTTCTGCAACTATTCTCCAGTCGCACTTTGTTGAGCCACTATCAGCTATTACTAACATATTTTTCGTCTTTTTCTTAAATCGAGAGAATATCCGCTATTCGAATCAATTCGGGGTCTATGGTCAACTTATCGCTTATGGCTTTGGCAAAAGGGGTAAGAACAACCTGATGGTTCATAATTCCCACCATGCAATCTCTCTCCCCGTTGAGTAGATGTTCTACCGCGGCCACTCCTAATCGACTGGCTAAATTTCTGTCAAAACACGAGGGGCTTCCTCCACGCTGTATGTGACCCAAGATCGTTACTTTGGTATCGTAGTAAGGCGCTTTCTCGGAGACTTGCCGAGCGAGTTCTGTTGCATTCCCACTTT
>DATFKV010000030.1:0-3303 GCA_035268465.1 Cryomorphaceae bacterium
TTGATTCGGGACGGATTCCCGAAGGATCGGATTTCAACGAAATTCGAAATCTCTCCTTGAAGTATCCTTACTGCTCCACCTTTAAAGTTCTTTTGGCCATGGGAGCCAAGGAAAAAGATGACCTTGAGTTAAAAGACTTCATCAATACAGCTGCTATTTACGTTCAGGATCGATCTAAGCTTTACGACCAAGTGGTGCGCGATGGGCTTCTACGAAAAATTGAGGAAGGGGAAATCGCTTCAGAACCTGACCAAATCAAAGCTGCGAACCACAAGTCAACTGTTCCCACGAACATTGAACAAGAATCGGAAGTGCAGGATAAGGACCGGCCGGCCGAGAACTTGCGTGAAACTACCATTGATGAGGATCCCCTTGAGGAGCAGATTATGGCCGCAGCCGTTATGCAGTTGGGAGAGCTTGAGGTAGAAAGTGAATTCGAGGAAGGCGATGAGTTAGCCGAAACGGAGCCAAATCAAATTGAAGAAAAGCCGCTTCAAGAATCAATATCCGGCGGTTCAGCCTTCAGTCGGTTTCTAATAAGCGTGGACCGAGGCACAGAGCGAGTTCAACCTGAAAGAGCAATTATTGAAAAATTCATCTCGGAAGACCGAAAAATCACTCCGGCCAAAAAGGCGTTCTTCTCACCCACCCAAATGGGAAAGATGAGTTTGATGGAAGACGATTCCTTTGTAACCGAGACTTTGGCGAAGATTTACGAGCGCCAAGGCGACTATAAAAAGGCTGCAAAAGCGTATAAAAATCTCAGTTTGAAATATCCGGAAAAAAGACGTTATTTTGCCGCTCTTCAAAAACGGGCTGAAGAACAGTCATAAACAAAATCACGAAGACATGCAGGTGTTCATTTTCGTACTTATTATTCTAGTTTGCGTTTTCTTGGCGCTAATCGTTTTGATTCAAAACCCAAAAGGCGGAGGACTTGATTCAAGCTTCTCTTCGGCAAACCAAATCGGAGGCGTTCAGCGCACCGCTGATTTCTTGGAAAAGGGGACATGGAGTTTAGCGATTGTATTATTTGTATTGTGTTTGGCTTCTGCCGGTCTTCAAGACAACTCCGTAGTAGCTCAACCGGGTCAATTTGAAGAAGCTGCACCTCAGCAACAACAAGCTCCGGCTGAAGAAGCTCCTGCTGCAACGGGAACGGAAGAAATTCCGGCTGAAGGCGAGCAATAAGAGAACTAAAAAACTGTAATAATGTCAGTGTGTCACGGATGCACTGACATTTTTTTTGTCCAAATCGGACTTCTTTGCAGGTTCTCCCCTCCGGCACATTTTGTGACTAATGGGAATTCACAAATCTTAAATAGAAATCAATGTCAGTAAATCTTAAACCACTAGCAGATCGAGTGCTCGTAGAAGCAGCTCCTGCTGAAGAAAAAACCGCGAGCGGAATTATCATTCCGGATACGGCCAAAGAAAAACCACAAAGAGGAACAGTTGTAGCCGTAGGCGGTGGAAAAAAAGATGAACCCGTTACCGTAAAAGTGGGTGACAATGTCATTTACGGACAATACGCCGGTACCGAAATTAAGATTGAAGGAAAAGACTACCTCATCATGAGAGAGTCAGACATTTTCGGTGTTATTGGCAGCAATTAATTATTTACTAACCAGAAAAAACAAGAATAATGGCAAAAAATATCACATTTGATGTAGAAGCTCGCGACAAGTTAAAACGCGGAGTAGACGCATTGGCCGATGCAGTAAAAGTAACCCTCGGACCAAAAGGCCGAAATGTTATCATCGACAAAAAATTCGGCGCACCATCCGTAACGAAAGACGGAGTGAGTGTAGCAAAAGAAATAGAGCTGAAAGACCCCATCGAAAACATGGGAGCTCAAATGGTAAAAGAAGTAGCTTCAAAAACTGCTGACATGGCAGGAGACGGAACCACTACGGCTACCGTATTGGCGCAAGCCATGGTTACCGCAGGCTTGAAAAACGTAGCCGCAGGTGCCAACCCGATGGACTTGAAGAGAGGAATCGACAAAGCCGTTGAATCTGTAATCGGTGAATTGAAAAAGATCTCAAGAGAAGTAGGAGATGACAATTCTAAAATCGAACAAGTAGCTACTATTTCTGCCAACAACGATAGCAACATCGGAAAGCTTATCGCTCAAGCGATGGCCAAAGTGAAGAAAGAAGGTGTTATCACCGTAGAAGAAGCAAAAGGAACTGACACTTACGTAGATGTAGTGGAAGGTATGCAGTTTGACCGTGGATACCTTTCTCCATATTTCGTGACCAACTCTGAGAAGATGGTTGCCGAATTGGAGAATCCGTACATCCTGATATACGACAAGAAGATTTCAAGCATGAAAGACCTTCTTCCCGTGTTGGAAAAGGCAGCTCAAACAGGAAAGCCACTCTTGATCATTTCGGAAGATGTGGAAGGTGAAGCTCTCGCTACTTTGGTAGTTAACAAGATTCGCGGATCGTTGAAAATCGCTGCTGTTAAAGCACCCGGTTTCGGAGACCGTCGTAAAGCTATGTTGGAAGACATTGCTATTCTTACAGGTGGTACCGTTATTTCTGAAGAGCAAGGACGCAAGTTGGAAGATGCTACTTTAGAAGATCTCGGTACTTGTGAGAAAATCAGCATCGATAAAGACAATACCACGATCGTAAACGGAGCCGGTGAGAAAAGTGCGATTGAAGCGCGTGTGAACCAAATTAAAGCGCAGATCGAAACGACTACAAGCGATTACGACAAAGAGAAATTGCAAGAGCGTTTGGCCAAATTGGCCGGTGGTGTTGCCGTTCTTTATGTCGGAGCAGCTACTGAAGTAGAGATGAAGGAGAAAAAAGATCGTGTAGACGATGCGCTTCATGCTACTCGTGCAGCTGTAGAAGAAGGAATCGTAGCAGGTGGTGGCGTAGCATACCTTCGCGCTTTGACTGCAATCACAGCACTAGAAGGAATCAATGCAGACGAGACTACCGGTATTGCCATTGTAAAACGAGCTTTGGAAGAGCCACTTCGTCAAATTGTACAAAACGCCGGTGGAGAAGGATCCATCATCGTTCAAAAGGTACGCGAAGGCAAAGATGACTTCGGATACAATGCGCGCACCGAAACTTTCGAAAATCTTTTCGAAGCAGGTGTAATCGATCCGACAAAAGTGACGCGTATCGCTTTGGAGAACGCCGGATCAATCGCAGGAATGCTATTGACCACCGAATGCGTGATCAGCGATATCGAAGATGAAGACGGAGGCGGAATGCCACAAATGCCCGGAGGCGGCGGAATGCCGGGTATGATGTAAGGAGCATCACTATAATTTCT
>DATFKV010000031.1:0-2443 GCA_035268465.1 Cryomorphaceae bacterium
CGGACTTATCCTGACTTATAAAATAGGACAACCCCAAGTTAAATGCCCTACGGCCTTTGACTAAGCCTCTTTTAGAATGTCCGAATTTTTAAGACCTTTGCAGGCATTCAAAAAATGAGCTTCAAAGACAAAATAGACCCCAAAAGAATTCCGAATCACGTCGCCGTGATTATGGACGGCAACGGCCGTTGGGCTAAGACTCAAGGGGAGATGCGCATTTTTGGTCACCTGAACGGTGTCAACGCGGTGCGGGAAACCCTCTCAGCTGCAGGTGACATTGGCGTGAAATTCTTAACCCTCTATGCATTCAGCACGGAGAATTGGGATAGACCGATCGAAGAAGTTTCAGCCTTGATGGACTTACTGGTGCAAACCATTGTAAAAGAAATCGACGAACTTCAAGACAAGGAAGTACGGCTTCAGGCCATCGGAGACTTGAACTTACTGCCGGCAAAGTGCCGAGAAACCTTGGTCAAAGCCATTGAACGGACGAAAGACAATAAAAGAATCACACTCGTGCTGGCATTGAGCTACAGTTCAAGATGGGAAATAACCCGAGCGATCAGGGCGATAAGTCAAGATGTTAAAAATGACAAATTGAGCGTTGACTCAATCGATCAAGAAACCATTGATTCGTACCTTGAAACGCGCGACATTCCTGACCCTGAGCTACTCATCAGAACCAGTGGGGAAAAAAGAATCAGCAACTTTTTGCTTTGGCAAATAGCATACAGTGAGTTATACTTCACGTCAGTTTTTTGGCCTGATTTTAAAAAAGAAGATTTCTTCGAGGCAATCGTAGTTTATCAAAATCGTGAAAGAAGATTTGGAAAAATCAGCGAGCAAGTTTCCTATTAGGTTATTCTTTGGCATCATGGCAATTGCCATGCTTTGCGCTACCTCACTTCAAGCGCAAGTAGGGCTCGGCGAGTTAGAAATAGACTACCGTGTTCCGAAGGAATTCACCATTGGCGGTATAACCGTGTCCGGGGCAAAAAACCTCGATTCAAAAGCGATCATTCTCTTTTCGGGACTTTCGGTAGGAGAAACCATCACCATTCCCGGCGAAGAAATCTCCAAGGCCATTAAGAACCTTTGGAAACAGAAGCTGTTCGAAAACATTCAGATCAAGGCAACCGAGATTAGAGGAAGTGAGATTTTCCTCAATATCCAGCTGACGGAACGAGCTCGGTTGTCGCGATTCAAGTTTGAGGGAATTTCAAAGGGCGAGGCAGAAACACTTCGCGAGAAGATCAACCTGATCCGTGGGACGATTGTAAATGAAAACCTGCTAACGAATACCTCGAATATCATCCGATCTCATTACAGAGAAAAAGGATACCTGGATGCGGCGGTAAACATTCAAGAGGTCCCCGATACATTGGTTGCAAATAGCGAGTACTTGGTCATTGCAGTTGACAAAAAAGAGAAAGTCAAGATCGGTAACCTCGACCTCATAGGGGTGAATGAGCTAAACGAACGAAAGCTCCTGAGAGCTATGAAAAAAACGAAGGAAAAGAATTTCTTTCGGATTTTTAAGCGGTCAAAATTCATCCGCGATGAATACAAAAGCGATTTAAAGAACATTATAAATGCCTATAATAAAGAAGGTTACCGAAATGCTAAAATCTTAAGCGATTCCGTTTACCGAAACCCTGACGGTACGGTACACATTGACGTAAATATCCGAGAAGGCAATCAATTTTATTTCGGAAATATAGAGTGGGTGGGAAACACGAAGTATAGCTCTTCCAAGCTCTCAAGTATTCTGGCTATTGAAAGAGGAGAAATCTACGATCAAGAAAAGTTTGAAGGTCGCCTTTTTATGAATCCAAATGGTGGGGATGTCAGCTCGATTTATTTGGACGACGGATACCTTGCCTTTCAAGCTATTCCTGTCGAAAAGAACGTCACCAATGACACCATCGACGTAGAGATTCGAATCTACGAGGGTCGACAGTACCGAATCAATCGAGTAATCGTAAAAGGGAATACAAAAACGAGTGATCACGTTATTCGCAGGGAGATTAAAACCAAGCCCGGAGAGCTTTTTAGTCGATCGGACATTATTCGTACACAACGAGAGCTCGCTCAATTGGGCTATTTCGATGCCGAGGCATTCAACGTCAATCCGGTTCAGAACGATCAAGACGGAACGGTTGATGTCATTTATACCGTTGCCGAAAGGCCATCGGATCAAATAGAACTATCAGGAGGTTGGGGTGCAGGACGAATAGTCGGTACCCTCGGAATTTCCCTTACCAACTTCAGCATGCGCAAGCTTTTCCAAAAAGGAGCTTGGAACCCATTGCCGGCAGGAGATGGTCAGCGACTCTCTTTAAGAGCCCAATCCAACGGTCGATTCTTCCAGTCTTACAATGTTTCGTTTACCGAACCTTGGCTTGGTGGTAAAAAAGCAAATGCTTTTACAGTTGGCTTCCAG
>DATFKV010000032.1:0-4203 GCA_035268465.1 Cryomorphaceae bacterium
GCTGGAAGACGAGAAGGAAAAAAATCCGGATAACCTGAAAAACTGTGATGCTTTTGCCGTTGCGGTAGGCGCTTTGCGGTTTCACTATCCGGGAACTGAGCGCTCAGTCATTGATAAGATTTCTTTTGAAATTGCGCAGGGTGAAAAAGTGGTCCTCGCCGGCACGCCCGGTTCGGGTAAGACCACTTTGCTTCAATTGCTCACCGGTATTTACGAAGATTATCAGGGTCGAATTACTTACAACGGGATCCCGTTGTCGGCGCTCTCTCACGATCATTTGAGATTGGAAATCGGCGACAATATTTTTCAAGAAACCATATTTAAAGGCTCGGTGCGAGAGAATATTACATTGGGAAAAGACAATGTGACCGATGAAATGGTGATGGAAGCATTGGATGCGGTGAGCGCCATTGATAGCCTCAATATGCTGGACGATGGTTTGAATACTCTGCTCTTCCCGGAAGGGGTCAAAATACCTCGATCACTAGGAAAAAAGATCATCCTGGCCAGAAGCATGGTGTCGCGCCCAAAATTACTTTTAATGGAAATGGAGACAGATTTCATGTCTGATTCTGATAGAGAAAAGTTCTATAACTATCTTTTATCGAAGCCTTGGACACTCTTTGCGGTGAGCGATGAAAGCGAGTTTATTCAAAGGGCGGATCGTTTGCTGTTTTTAGACAAAGGGTCCATCAGCTTTGAGGGTGATTTTGATGAATTTAAAAAATCGGGCTATGCTAAATTTATCAGATAATAGAATTGAAGAGTCAAACTATCGGGACGGGTTTTCGAGTCTTATGGCAGTGGCCGATAGAGACAGGCCGATCAAGAAATTGCGGATTTTTCTATACACCACTGCCGGTATTATAGCTTTTCTGTTTCTGCCGTGGACTCAGAACGTCAGGGCACCTGGAAAACTCACAACGTTATATCCGGAGCAACGTCCGCAAACGGTTCAAAACGTAATTCCCGGAAGAATCGAAAAGTGGTATGTGCGGGAGGGGACCTTCGTCAATTCCGGGGACACCATCGTGCGAATTTCAGAGGTGAAGGATAGTTATTTCGACCCGAGGCTCATTGAGCGAACGCAAACACAGATAAGTAGCAAACAAAGCGCAGCGGTTAACTACAACGAAAAGGCAGAAGCACTTTCTGATCAAATCAGTGCATTGACGAAAGCCAGAGTCAACAAACTGGAGCAAGCCAGAAATAAGCTGATTCAAGCAAATTTGAAGGTGACTTCAGACAGCATCGACTATCAAGCGGCCCAGCTCGATTTCAAAATTGCCAGTCAGAGGCTCGATCGGATGGAGGAATTGTTTGAGCAGGGACTGAAGTCCCTTACTGATTTAGAAAGTAGACGACTCAAAGTTCAGGAGGCGCAAGCAAAAAAAATCAGTGCGGAGAATAAGTTGCTCTCCTCTAGAAATGAATTAATTAATGCAGAGATTGAAATCAACGCAATTGATAACGACTATGCCGAAAAATTGAGCAAGGCACGATCAGACAGAAATTCGGCATTGTCAACATTTTACGATACTCAAGCCGAAGTGGCAAAAATGGAAAACCAACTGTCAAATTATGAAGTTAGGCAGAGCAATTATTTTATTACCGCTCCTCAACCGGGCTATGTAACGAAGACCATTTCTCAGGGAATCGGGGAGACCATTAAAGAAGGAGCAGAAATTGTGAGCATCATGCCCGCCACCTATGATTTTGCCGTGGAGATGTACATCGATCCCGTTGATTTCCCACTCTTGCATATCGGAAATGATGTGAGGCTTATGTTTGACGGGTGGCCCGCGATTGTTTTTTCAGGTTGGCCGCAGTTGAGCAATGGAACTTTCGGTGGAGAGATCCTTGCAATTGATAATTTTATTTCGCCAAACGGCAAATACCGAATATTGGTGACGCCTGACGAGGAAGAAGTGCCTTGGCCGGAAGACCTTCGGGTAGGTACGGGTGCCGATGGTATTTTGCTTTTCAAAGATGTTCCGTTGTGGTATGAACTTTGGCGACAACTCAATGGATTCCCTCCTGACTATTACATGAATGTGAACGGAAAGGATTCAAGTGGCAATAAACCCAAAAACGAAGAATGGGGAGAGGAGTAGTATCAGCGCTTCTGATCTTTTGGGCATTCGGAATTAATGCACAGAATACGGCACCCGACAGTCTGACGGTAGAGATGGAGAACTATGAATACGTCCAGCCGCCTGATACCATGCTGGCGATGCTCACTGACTCTATTCTCGATTACGAGGAGTTTATCTATTGGGTTCGTATGAATCATCCCGTGGCCGAAATCGCCGATTTGGAAGTGGATCTGGCACGCAGGCGACTAAGAATGTCGAGAGGTGGCTTCGATCCTTTATTATACGGAAACTACCGCACGAAGGATTTTAAAGAAACCGAATATTACGATGCTCTACAAGCAGGAATTGAAATTCCCACCTGGATGGGAGTTTCACTTCAGGCCGGTTATGAAGACAATCAAGGGGCTTTTTTGAATCCTGAAGCAACCGTGCCGAGCAGCGGCTTGATCAATGCGGGGATCTCGGCTCAACTGGGCTCCGGTTTATTGATGGACGATCGGAGGGCGGCTTTGCGTCAAGCGCAAATTGGCATCGAAGCAGGTGAAAACCAACGACAAATCATTTCAAATCAGCTTTATTTTGAAGCGACAAACGCTTACTTTAATTGGTCCTTTGCTCAACAGTCTCTCTCAGTAGCAGAAGAAGCACTCGAATTAGCAAATGTCAGGTATGTTGGTGTGAGAGAGAGCTATTTTCTCGGGGATGTACCTGCTATCGATACGGTTGAGGCTTATACTCAAGTATTGACGCGATTGTTCAATTTAAGGGAAGCGCAGAACTTTTATGTGAATTCGATTAATTTCGCTTCCGCATACATTTGGAATTCAGAAGGGAATCCCGTCTTGCTTCCCCCTTTTGTCCGACCGCGTTGGGCGGGAGACATGACTTCAGATGACGTATTTGTCCCCATTTCAATAGATATCACCCATCCCGAGCTACTTAAGCTTCTTTTTAAGGGACAGGTTTTGGATATTGATCGGCGCTTGGCCGCCGAATACTTGCGACCTAAGATCGAATTGAAATACAATTTCCTTACGGAGAATGTCCTGCCGGCCCCTGCAGATGATTTCTTCCAAGACAATGCGTTTTTCGAAAACAACTACAACTTCGGAGCAAAAGTTTCCATACCTATTTTCTTGCGCGAGGCCAGAGGAAAGCTAGGGATGACCAAGGTTAAAATAGATATGGTAGAGCGAGAAGTAGAAAACAAACGCGCTCAGCTTGATGCAAAGTTGGCTTCTAGTTTGGTGAAACTTGAAAATTTGCGGGAGCAGGTAAATATCTTTGAGCAAAATGTTGAGCTATTTCAAATTCTTCTGAACGGTGAGCGAGAACTATTCAGAATAGGGGAGAGCAGTCTGTTTTTAATCAACGCTCGGGAAACGAAGTTGATAGAATCAAGGGTCAAGTATTTTGAACTGATCGCTAAGGAAAAAATTCTGTTGTCAGAGGTTAGAACTATTGGTGGATTGGGTTTTCCGTAGAATAAAATGATCGGAACGTTTTCTATAGAGCGGAAATTCCTTATTTTTGCAGCCTCATTACAAACGGTGGTTGTAGTTCAGCTGGTTAGAACGCCTGATTGTGGTTCAGGAGGTCGTGGGTTCAAATCCCATCTTCCACCCAAATTTTAAGAAAAGCCGCGCGGTAGTGCGGCTTTTTTGTGTCCCACTCCTTCCCGAGCTTGCTCGAAGGAAGGAGTGGGGTACAAAAAAGCGGGATCGACAGAGTCGAGCCTTTTTTCTTAAAGTTTGAGACTCCCCCCTCGGGATGTCTCGCCGTAGGGCGAGACAATCCCTTTAAGCGAAGATTTTTCTTTTTGCCGTGAAGGTTCCCGATCTTGCTCGAAGGAAGGAATGGGGCACAAAAAAGCGGGTTCGACAAAGTCGAGCCTTTTTTTTAACGAGAAATTATCAGGTTTTGAGTCTGCAGATGCATATTCTGATTCTGCCAATTAGTAAAGTTCAGGTATCCTCTGTCAGTCCAATAATCGAACAAAATCCGCTTTTACTTTAGATTGATTTTGAGTATTATTGTATTTGAATTTTGAATCACCTCTGTTGCGAAAAGCGCGGGTCAAAATTCAAATAGCCTAAATGTTTAGTTT